>CAJPUA010000186.1 GCA_905373705.1 uncultured Schwartzia sp.
AGGACGCCGAAAAGGCAGTCAACGCGCTCTTTGAGAGTGTCAAAGAAGCGCTCGTCAAGAAGGACAAAGTCCAGATGATCGGCTTCGGAACGTTTGAGGTCAAGGCTCGTGCCGCTCGTAAGGGCCGCAACCCGCAGACGGGCGCGGAGATTAAGATCCCGGCTTCCAAGAATCCGGTCTTTAAGGCTGGCAAAGGCCTGAAGGACGCTGTGAACAAGAAAAAGAAATAAGCTGTTCGCACAGCAGACAGCCTTGGAAAAGGCAGATGAGGGGGATGCCATACGGCGTCCCTTTTTTTCTTGTGGGAGGAGAAATATGAAAGGGAAAACGGCGTTGATTACCGGCGGGACGTCGGGAATCGGTCTGGCGGCGGCTCGGCTTTTCCTGGCACAGGGGATGAACGTGGCGATAGCAGGGCGCAGCGCGGCGCGAGGAGAAGAGGCTCGGCGCGCGCTCTTGGAGAATGTGAGTGCCGGGCAAGGAGCGGGCCGGGTACAATATTTCTCGGCGGACGTTCGTTCGCCCGCCGCCTGTCGAAAGCTTGTGAAGGATACCGTGGACACCTTTGGAGATATCGAAGTGCTGGTGAATTCAGCGGGGGTTTACCTGGAGCAGGCGGCGGACGAACTGACCGAGGAGGACTATGCGCACCTCATGGATACGAACTTGAAGGGGACGATGTTCATGACATGCTTTGCCCTTCCTTTTTTGCGGCGGATGAAAGGCGCTGTCGTCAATGTTTCTTCCGACGCGGGACTGCACGGCAACTATCTGTGCAGCCTTTACTGCGCCTCTAAAGGCGCGGTCACGCTTTATACCCGGTCGGTGGCGAGGGAAGTCGCCGCCGACGGCGTCCGGGTAAACTGCGTCTGCCCCGGCGACATCATGACGCCGCTCACCGAAGCGCAGCTCGCCGCGTCCCCTGATCGAAACGCAGCTCTGGGGGCGATGGCATCCGTCTACCCCTTGGGCCGTATAGGGACCGCCGAAGAAGCCGCCGCTGTTATTGCCTTTCTCGCCTCTTCCGCCGCCTCTTATGTGACTGGCGCTGTTTGGAGCGTAGACGGCGGCCTGATGGCATGAGAGTTTTGTTTCCTTGTGGATAGTTTCCTACGCTCCCTGTTCATGATATAATATGAATACTTTTGAATATATCTAACGTCTACGAGGATGAGGTTCGCCACGTGAATCTTATGTCGTTCGATTTTGAAAGGAGATCCTGATGAACAAAAAAATTTTCTCATGCTTATTCTTTCTTTTGAGCTTCATGGCAGCTTCCTTTAGTGTAGGGGAGGCGCAGTTTCGAGGGGATATTGAGGGGCCATTGGCGGACCCGAACGGTATTGACTATAAGCAGATTTATCATACGACACTGGAGGAGCTTCATCACTGGGTAGCGGATCAGGTCCGCCTGGGCGATGAGGAAGCACCGCGCCAGATAGGATATTTTCTCAAGGATATCAGCGGCGATGGCGTGCCCGAGCTCATTGTGGGGGCTGTTACGGAGGAGGACGGTCCGTATCGCTATGGCAGCGAGCTTTACGCTGTGTACAGCTGTTCTTCGGGAAGCGTTAAGCGTCTGTTTTTCGACGCTGCACACCAAAGCTATAGGCTCCTTTCGGACGGGCGCATTTTGGTCCTGACGATCGATGGTGTGCGTAATTTTGGGGTTGGGGTTTATCGGATCTCGCTTGACGGCGCTTCCTTTACCTGTCAGGACTATTATTTTGCTATCCCGGAAAATGAGAGCGCCCAGCGCGGCGATGTGTATCACAATACGACCGGCCGTTCAGAGATCGCCGCGTCAGAAAAGACAGATTTGACGTTAGAAGACGTCCTTGATATGGGGCGTCAGCTGGCTGAGCAGGCGCAATCGGTGCAGCTCTATCCTTTTTCCCTTTATTTATATGCACCACAGGAGAATTTTACGCCGACAGAACCGCTGCTGCAGGTCACGCGTATAGACGATGCTGCGGAGGGGACAGTTTATGATTTTGGCCTCACCGTCATGGCGGACACGCACGTTTCTGTGCTGCTTTCAGCGGATAGGGTATTGCAGGACGTGGGTATACTTGCCCTGGGGTATTTGGACATGGAGGGTGGGCAGCCGGTTTTTGCCACACACACCATTGCGACCCTGCATCGATTAGAGCCGGGGCACCCCGTCCTTGTCGATCTGCCGCTGCCCGGTACCATACCCAATAGCGGGTTCTCTTATATGGATGAAAGAGGCGAGACGCATACCTTTGCTTTGAAAGAAAGTGGCTGGGATGGCTCTTTATTTTTAGAAGAGATCGAGCCGGGTGGACGTTGGGAAGACTTTGGCATGCTCTATGAAGGATATGCGTCCTCTATTCCTGGGGGAGAACTTTGATCACCGTCTCGTTGTGCAGGTTGAAAGATAATCAACGCACCGCTTTTCCTGTGGCTGGAGGACGGTACAATCGGCTGGCAGCATAAAGCAAAGCCGCCCGCCGCCAAGGCTCGACGTAAGCTTTGACGGCTGGCGGCTTTACGGATATCTTGGGGTGGGAATTGTCTAAGGGGCAGGGGTACGGTGCATTTGGATTTATGCCGGTTTGTGGTATAATACAGCATTGATATTTTTCCACGAAGGGGGTATTTAGTACATGGAAATAAATGAGAAGATACACGGCTTTCGATTATTGAAAACGCGGACGGTGCCTGAAGTAGACTCGACGGCGTATGAATTTCTTCATGAAAAGAGCGGGGCGCGGCTGCTGTTTCTTGAGAATAAGGACGATAATAAAGTATTTTCCGTTTCCTTTCGCACGCCGCCGCGGGATGATACGGGTGCGGCCCATGTAGTGGAGCATTCTGTTCTGTGCGGTTCCCGCAAGTTTCCCCTGAAGGAGCCGTTTGTCGAGTTGGTGAAGGGCTCGCTCAATACGTTCCTCAACGCGATGACATTCCCGGATAAGACGATGTATCCGGTGGCGAGCCGCAACGCTAAGGATTTCCAAAACCTTATGGACGTTTATCTGGATGCGGTATTTTATCCGGCGATGTACGAGAAAAAGGAGGTTCTGCAGCAGGAGGGTTGGCATTACGAGATTGAAAACCCCGAAGAACCGCTCGCGTACAGCGGCGTCGTATATAATGAGATGAAGGGAGCGACGTCGTCGCCGGAGGATCTTTTGGAAACGGAGGTCTTTAAGGCGCTCTATCCCGATACGCCGTACCATTTCGAGTCGGGCGGCAACCCGGAGCGCATACCGGAGCTGACGCAGGAAAAGTTTATTGCGTTTCATAAAAAATATTACCATCCGGCGAATAGTTATTTTTATCTCTACGGCGATATGGACATCGAGGAAAAGCTGGCGTTTCTCGACGAGGCTTACTTGTCGCGTTTTTCTAAAATCGAGGTCGATTCAAAAATCGCCAAACAGGCGGAGTTTACCGCTCTGCGCCGGGTGGAAAAGCAGTATCCGGT
>CAJPUA010000187.1 GCA_905373705.1 uncultured Schwartzia sp.
CGCCAAAGGTAATCGACTGCTTGAGCAGCGTTACCGCCGAATGGTGCCGCCCCCGCCCGGCATAATTTGCCGCCAGCAGCGTTACCGCCGAAGCCCAGGAGCGCGGAAAACAGAGCAGCGCCATCCGCGGCTGCATAAAGACGCCAACCGCCGCTACAGCCTCCGCTCCCAGCGACGCCACCATGATAAGATCCGCCGATGCCAGCAGAACCATAAATATTCCCTCAAATCCCGAGGGCACAGCTACCCGTAAATATTTTTTTCCATACTCGTCCAGCACCGCATCACCTTCTCATGACGATAATTTCAACATGTGTTCAATCATAAAATTAATCTATCCGTATTGTAGCAAAAAACTTTTTCGATAGCAAGTCACGGTCAAAGATAATTTTATATATCAATTTATGAATGTATCATACAAATAAAACATCTATTAATAAAGAACGCCCTTGCATGGATCCACCCGGACTCAGGCAAGGACTTTCTTCATTGCTGGTCACGCCGCCAAGATTGCCATCCGTACACGTGCCAACAAATCATACGCATCTGCGCATGATTTTGTCTTTACAGGAACGTATGTTCTTATTATAATAAAGCAAAGGGGAGAATTATATGGAACTAAGAGAAAAACTCCGTATTCTCAGCGACGCCGCTAAATACGACGCGGCCTGCACCTCAAGCGGCGTCAATAAGGCGGGACGCCACGGCGCCATCGGAAGCGCCGCCGCCTGCGGCATCTGCCACGCGTTCGCCGGCGACGGGCGGTGTATCTCGCTGCTCAAAGTGCTTTTGACCAACGTCTGCGTTTACGACTGCGCTTACTGCGTGAACCGACGCAGTCACGACGTGCCGCGCGCTGCCTTTACGCCGCGGGAGCTGGCTCAACTGACGATCGATTTCTACCGGCGCAATTATATCGAGGGACTTTTCCTCAGCTCTGCGGTCGCCGGATCACCTGACGCAACGACAGAGCGAATGATCGAAATGCTGCGTCTATTACGCAATACATATCGTTTCAACGGCTATGTTCACGCGAAAGCGATCCCCGGTACCGCCCCGACGCTTATTCAAGCGCTCGGTCTTCTTGCGGATCGTCTCAGTGTAAATATCGAACTTCCCTCGGCCCGGAGCCTTGCCCGGCTCGCCCCGGAGAAAACGAAGGCGGCGATTCTCGCTCCTATGGAGCAGCTTCGGCAGGGAATCACTGAGAACCGCCACGATCTCATACACTACCGCAAGGCGCCGCGTTTTGCTCCCGCCGGGCAGAGTACCCAGATAATTATCGGTGCGTCCGCTGAATCCGACCGGCAAATCCTGTGCTTGACCTCCAGTCTGTACCGAAATTTTCAATTAAAGCGCGTCTTTTATTCCGCGTACATCCCCGTAGCATCCAGCCCGCTTCTGCCTGATCGGCAGACGCCGCCTCCTCTATGGCGGGAACATCGCCTTTATCAGGCGGATTGGCTGCTGCGCTTTTATGGCTTCAACGCCGATGAGCTTTTCGATGAAGCGCACCCTGCTCTTTCTTTTTTTCTCGACCCGAAATGCTGCTGGGCGTTGCGTCACCCCGAAAAATTCCCCCTCGAAGTGAACCGCGCCTCTTATGAAGCGCTGCTTCGCGTACCCGGCATTGGCATAAAAAGCGCTTGGCGCATCCTGCGCGCCCGCCGCGCCGCCTGCTTGAGTTGGGACACGCTGAGCCGCCTTGGCGGTACACTGAAACGCGCCCGTTATTTCCTGCTCTGTCAAGGGCGGCGTTTTCCCACACTCTCTAACCGTAACGTTATGCTGTACGATCTCATGTCGCCGCGGGAGCGCGCTATTTATCAGCAAACGTCAAATAATATCCGACAAACGACCTTGTTTCCCGTCACTGAACCCGCGCCCCACCTAACCGAAAGGAAGGAACTTTCATGTCTGTTTCCCCCGATGTAACCTGCCTCACCTATCGCTATGACGGCACCTTTGAAGGATTTCTTTGCTGCGTTTTTGAAAGCTATATGGCGCACGAACTGCCACAGGCCATTATCGGTCTGAACAATGCGGCGGCAAGTCTTTTCACTGTCAAAGATATCGTCACGGTCACTGCCCACGCGGATCGAGTCGCCCAATCGATCCCCCGGCGTATCTCTCCTCGTGCGGACGAGCTGTTGCGTCATGCTTTTTTGACCTGTCTGCCGGAAAAAGAACTCATCATGCTTCGCTTTCTGCGGCAAGGGTATCGCTATGGATCCCGTATCCTCGAATTCGCCGGTAACGACGACGTCTGGCGGCTGACAAAAGCTGTCCAGCACCTGCGCCGCGAGGCTCATCTCCACCTTGGGTTCATTCGGTTCACCGTGCAAAACGGCGTTCTCTTGTCCCGGATCGGACCGAAAAATTATATTTTACCTCTCATCGCTTCTCATTTCGCCGCCCGCTTTTCTGAAGAGCGCTTTTTCATTTACGATGAACGTCACCATGCGGCTCTCGTTTACCGCCCTTACGAGACAGCAATTTTTCCCTTGGACGATTTTAAGGCCTCGTTTCCCGACACCGCTGAGAAAAACTTTCGCGCCCTGTGGCAAACATTTTACGACGCGATTGAAATTCGTCCCCGGCACAACGAAAAATGCCAAATGACGCACCTTCCTAAGCGTTACCGGCAATACATGACAGAATTTATCGGAGAATCCACAGCGTCTCCCGAACGCATAAAAAATCCCGAACCATGAGCGCATCACTCACGATTCAGGATTTTTTATGGTTATTCTTCTTCGCTATCCGTCGCCATAAAAAGCGTTTCCCCGTTTTCTGTCGGAGATGAGGTTTCTACAGGCGTCCCCTGTACTTCTACCTGCCGCTCGACCCAATCTGCCGTTTCTTTCCAGGCAGGATTATATTGAACGGCGGCCCGATTCCAAAATACCTGCCCCGCTCCGTCTCCGGCCAATTTGCAGTTATCGGCGCGTTCCAGGCAGAGCATCCACTTGATGACCTTCTCGCGTATTTCCTCAACCGAGCCTTTATCCACCGCTTCTCCGGCCTTCGCCAACATTTTCTCCGCGCCGGAATAATCCTGCATGTTGTAACGCAGGATACGCGCCGCCTCAACCAGCATCGTGCAGGCCATGCTCGCGTCTCCAGATTTTATATAGTCGTCGGCGGCCTGTTGGTAATCGGATACTGCCTCCCCATAGCTTTGCCGCAAATAGCGACCATGCGCGATCGCTTCGTAAGCGTTCGCTTTATCCCGAGTAGTCTGCGCGATTGTCAGGATCGTTTGTCCCGCCTGATATTCAAGCTCGCCGTTTTCCATCACCTTAGCGGCCATCGCCCGACCATACCACGCTTTGACTTTCTGATCCGCCGTCTGAGCTTCCTTCATTGCTTCCTGAAACTTTTGATCCGCTTTCGCCGGCTCTTCCAGTAATTTTTCGTTGCCGTCGCGCATAAGGTCGTTGAATTTCG
>CAJPUA010000188.1 GCA_905373705.1 uncultured Schwartzia sp.
CCGATATTCTGCGCCGCAATCGCCAGCGAATTATGCGGGAGCTGGTAGATTTTGCCGCTTCTGATCTCTTGAGCCGAGAAAATATCATGGCTACTTTGGCGCGGGAAAATCTTGCCCGGATGCTGATTGATTATTTGACGAAACGGGGCGGCAGCGAGCGGCTGGGGGAACTGGCTGAGGCGTTTCTTCGAGAAATCGTGCAGAGCGTCGATATGGCTGAAATCGTAAGAACGCTGACCGCACCGGCGCGTGAGCTTTTGGCGGCGACGGATATTACGCCTCTTGTGCTTCAAGGCGTGGCGGCTCTGCGCGCGCCGGAAAACCGGGAGCGGCTGTTAAAAACGCTGGCTCCGGCGTTTCGGCAGGGAATTGATGAATCGGCCGTACAGGATATTTTGCTGAACCATATCATCGCGATGCGGCAGGCTTATGAAAGCGTTTCGGTGGGGCGATCGGCGCTTTTTCACTTATTAGGACTTTCCGATGAGCGGTTACTTGCCATCGCAAACGAGAAAGCGGCGACTTGGCTGGCTGAACTGGAACGAGGGGAAGGTAAAGCGTGGGAAGCTCTCAACGCATGGCTGGATCGTGTTCTGGAGGAGGGAAAAACGAATCCGGCGCTTTTAACGTGGGTAGAGAAATGGAAAAAGCAGCAGCTATCGAAGGTAGACCTTAGCGCAGCCGCGCAGACTAAGTGGGAGAATATCCGAGAGGCGAAGCTGAGCGAGTGGCTGGCGGCGGCGCGGCAAAAGCTCGCCGATTATACGGCGCAATTGGCGGAGAACGAAGACTGGCAGAAAGCGCTGGACGATCGGTTACGGCGTTTCCTGGAAAAGACGCTGGATCGGCACCATGATCAGATTCCACGGCTGATTGAGACGTATCTGCGGCGGCTGAGCGATGACGAACTGGTGCACATGGCGGAAGAGAAAGTCGTCGAAGATTTGCAGATGATTCGGATCAACGGTTCCGTTGTGGGGGCGGCGACGGGAATAGCGCTCTATGTCTTGACGTATCTTTTCGAAAGGGCGGGGAGCTGACGATGGGAAACGCGTGGAACCGAGCTGACAAAACGCTTTTCGCCGCCCTGCTGATTTTTGCCGCGATGCTGGTCCTGCGGCGCGCCTATCCTGACAGCTTGGCAGCGCAGGGGCTCCTTTTTACCGCCGAGGCCGCGTTGGTGGGCGGTGTGGCCGACTGGTTCGCAGTCACAGCGCTTTTTCGCCGCCCGCTTGGCTTTCCGTACCATACGGCAATTCTTCCCCAGCGGCGGAAGGAATTCAGCGAAGCGGTTGGGCGGCTCATCGAGCGGGAATTTTTTTCCCGACGGCAGCTTTTTTCTTTGCTTCATTCGTATGACTGGAAGGGATGGCTACGGGAAGAACTGACCGAGGAGCCGATCCGGGCTGAGGTGCGAGCGTGGCTTAACTCCTTGGCTGGCGATCTGGCTGCGGGATTTGACTGCCGCCGAGGCGCTGATTTTTTGGCGGCGCGCTTGGGAAAAGCGCTTGGTCGGCTTTCTTTGACGGACGTTATCGAGTATCTTAACCGCTGGCTGCGCACCGGAGATCATGACAGACGCCTTTTGGAATCCGTAGCCGCATACCTGCGGGAAAAAACGGCGGATCCTGCAGCGCGGGAAGCGGTCAAAGCGCTTTTGGAGAATATCCGGCAGGAGAAAGTTGAAGAAGCCGGAGTTCTAGGAGCTTTTTTTGCATCAATGTCGCAGGCGATGGGTATTGTCGACATTGATGAAATTGCGGCGCTCATTCAGGAGGAAACGGTAAATCTTCTGGAACAGGTGGGGGAGAAGAATTCAGAAATACAAACGCGGCTGCTGGCGACTTTGTATCGGCAATTAGAGGATTGCAGGACGGATCCGGGCATACGGGAAACTTATGACGTTTTACGGGAACGGCTGATTGGACAGTTGCCGCTCGCGCAAGCAATAGAGGAAGGGCTTTGGCAGATAAAAAATATTCTCGTGGGGGAACCTTCGCCGCAAGGAGCGGCGCTTCAAGAGGCGGTCAGTTCACTTGTTGAAACGGAGCTGTCGAGATGTATGGCGATTTTCACGGAAACTCCTGAGGTCGAAGGTAAACTCGACGGTCTTGTTTACGATATTGTGGCGCGCAGTACCTTGCAGGCCAAGACGTTGAGCGCTCGAGTCGTCCGCGACGTCATGGCGAGATTGACGGACGATCAGCTCAACCGGATCGTGTACGGCAAAATCGAACCGGATATGATATGGATACGCCTGAATGGTTCAATCATGGGAGCCTTACTGGGCGGGGCGATATTTTTGCTCTTGACGGCGGTGCGGTAGGAGCGTTCTTTAATTTATATAGCCGCAAAGAATAAATAATGGCAGGAGAGAAAACAGGCCGATATGAGAAACGGAAACGAAACGCCGTTAACTTTGGAAGAAGCAGAGAAGCGACGGAAAGCGGCGATCCGGGAAAAACAAAAAATGGAGCGGGCAATCCGGCGTAAAGCGCTGTGGCTTTCGATTAAGACTCGGGAGATTTTTGCCGAAGCCCAGGAGGAGAAGTCGGTTACCGCTCCGGCCATCGTTTCTTTTGATCTGGAACGAGCCGGGTTCGCGGAAGACGACATCATTGAGATCGGCGCTGTCCGTATGGAGGCGGGAGCGGGGACCTTCCAGAAATTTCATGCGCTGGTGCGGCCGCGGACGAAGATGAATCGCTATGTGGAAAAACTGACTGGGATCACCGGAGCCGAGCTGGCGGGAGAAAAACCGCTGCCTGAGGTGTTGCCGGATTTTCTGCGTTTCGTGGGAAACGCGGTCGTGGTCGGACACGCGATCGGCGATAATGATATCGTGCAGATCAATTTAGCGCTTCGGCGCTATAAACTGCCGGGCCGACGGTCTTTTCTCCCACGGTTTATCGATACGGAGCACGTGGCGCACCGGCTTTTCGATCACCTCCAACCGCCGGTGGAAAAGTTTGGGTTGTCGTTTCTTCTGGCGCGGTACGGGCTGGAAATGCCCGCCAAACACCGCGCTGTCGAGGACGCAATCGCTTCCTATGTTCTGCTGTCGCGCCTTCTGATGGATGAAACGCTGGTGGGTAATGATGCTGCGTCCGACACTTGGGGGACGCGGCAGGATATGCTTTTGGCCGCGCTGAAGGAGGAGTGTCGGCTACGGGAAATTACGGAGGGAGACGAAGCGCCGCCGTGAGGTTTGGCGATGGACATGGGAGCGGCGAAAGCGGGGTGAGAGGGCGATGATGGCCGATGTAGTAATAAATATTCCGGTAAAAAGCGTTTTTCGGGCCTTCACCTATCGCGTCCCGGAGAAGTTTTCTTATATTGGCGTCGGCTGGCGGGTGCTGGTTTCCTTCGGAGGTCGCCGGGTGGAGGGCTTCGTCCTCTCGCTGTCCGAAGAAACCGCGCTGGAAGCGGAGAAAATCAAGGATATTGT
>CAJPUA010000189.1 GCA_905373705.1 uncultured Schwartzia sp.
GTGAAATATTTCACTAAAAAAGGATTTTGCACGTTTTGGTCGAATAAAAAGTAAGACTGAAAGAAAAAGAACATGGCATGTAGGAGGCAATCAAATGCGCAGGTTTGAGATGGAAGTAGGGGGGCGGCCGCTCGTCATTGAGAATGGGAAAATGGCGAAACAGGCGAATGGCGCGGTTCTGGTACGCTATGGCGACACCGTAGTCTTGGTAGCGGTAACGGCTTCGGCGGAGCCGCGGGAAGGGGTTGATTTTTTCCCGCTGACCGTCGATTATGAAGAAAAAATGTATGCCGTAGGCAAGATTCCCGGCGGCTTCATCAAGCGGGAGGGGCGTCCAAGCAATTCGGCGATTCTGTGCGCCCGGCTCATTGATCGCCCCATTCGGCCGCTTTTCCCAAAAGGATTTCGCAACGATATTCAGGTCATCGCCACCGTCTTGTCCGTCGAACAGGATAACCCGCCGGACATCACGGCGATGATCGGCGCGTCGTGCGCTCTTTGCGTCTCCGATATTCCTTTCAACGGTCCGATCGCTGGGGTACGGGTCGGTCGGGTGGACGGTCAGTTCGTCATCAATCCGACGCTAGCCCAGCGTGAAAAATCGGATCTCAACTTGACGATTGCCGGCTCGCAGGACGCGGTCATGATGGTCGAAGCGGGTGCGAACGAGCTGCCAGAGGATGTGATTTTGGAATCGATTCTCTTCGGGCATAAAGAGATTAAGAGAATCGTTGAATTCCAGCGAAAGATCCTGGAAGCCTGCGGCAAGCGAAAACGGGAGATAAAGCTATTCCAGACTCCGCCCGAGCTAGAGCAGGGGATACGTGCTTACGCGGCGGCGCGGCTGGACGCGGCGGTGCGCGACCCTGATAAGCTGCGCCGCGACGAGCATATTGCCGCGATTAATGCAGAGACGATGGAGCATTTTCTCGCGGAATCCCCCGGCTCTGCCAAAGAAATTGCCGCCGTGCTGCACGATGTGGAGAAAGACATCGTGCGCCATATGATCACCCACGAAAAAATCCGTCCCGATGGTCGAGCGTTGGATGAGGTTCGTCCTGTGAGCTGTGAAGTTGGAATCTTGCCGAGGACTCACGGCTCCGGGCTCTTTACGCGCGGGCAGACGCAAATATTGACGGTGACGACGCTTGGCTCTCTGGGAGACGAGCAGGTCATCGACGGGCTTGGCGTCGAAAAATCGAAACGGTACATTCACCAGTATAATTTCCCCGGCTACAGCGTCGGCGAAGCGCGCCCCGCCCGCGGGCCGGGACGCCGCGAAATCGGCCATGGTGCCTTGGCAGAGCGGGCGCTCCTGCCGGTCATTCCGACAGAAGAAGAATTTCCCTACATGTTCCGCCTCGTTTCGGAGGTTCTCGAATCGAACGGCTCCAGCTCGATGGGAAGCGTCTGCGGCAGCACGCTGTCCCTGATGAATGCCGGCGTTCCCATTCGGCGGCCGGTTTCTGGCGTAGCGATGGGGCTCGTCAAAGACGGCGATCAGTACACTATTTTGACCGATATTCAAGGTATGGAAGACGCCCTCGGCGATATGGATTTCAAAGTCGCCGGGACAGAGCAGGGCATTACGGCGATTCAGATGGATATCAAAATTGCCGGGATTACCCGGGAAATTCTCGCCTCGGCGCTTGAACAGGCGAAGCGCGGTCGCGCCTTCATCATGGGGAAAATGCTGGAGTGCATCGCTGAACCGGCGCCGGATCTCTCGCCGTATGCGCCGCGGGTCACGACCATGCACATTAACGTCGACAAGATCCGCAACGTCATTGGGCCAGGCGGCAAGATGATCAAAAAGATCGTCGACGATACGAATACGCAAATTGATATCGAGGAGGACGGTACGATCCTCATCTCCGCCGTCAATGTCGAAGATGCGAAAAGAGCGGTGGCGATCATCGAAGATCTGGTGCGCGACGTCGAAGTCGGCGCCGTCTACAAAGGCAAAGTTACCCGTATTATGGCCTTCGGTGCTTTCGTCGAAGTCCTGCCGGGCAAAGAAGGCCTCTGCCACATCTCCCAGCTCGCCAAGCGCCGCGTCGAAAAAGTCGAGGACGTCGTCCACATCGGCGACATGATTGACGTTAAAGTCACCGAAATCGACCGCCAGGGCCGCGTGAATCTGTCGCATAAAGTGTTGCTGTGATTACAGCGCGATAAGGTATCGTCAATTTTTATAGCCCCTATACGTCAAGCCATAGTTTGATGTATAGGGGCTGTTTGTCGGTGCGGGACGATGAGTTATTGCGTGATGCCAGAGAAAGAAACTGCGTTTACCAGATCTGTGTCATGGTTTTGGCGTAGATTTTGTGCTATGATACGAAAGGAGAGAGTTCCTGCAGTATGAGAGAAATGAGGTGGGCGAATGAAGCGGTATGATGTGGCTATTGTGGGGGCGGGGCCGGCCGGATCATTTGCGGCGTATGAGCTGACAGAGAAGCAGCCTGATCTTAAGATCGTGGTGCTGGAGAGCGGTCAGGATATTTATCATCGGGTCTGTCCCATCGCGTCCGGCAAAGTTAAAAGCTGCATTAACTGCAAGCCGTGCAATATCATGCGCGGATTCGGAGGCGCGGGGGCGTTTTCCGATGGGAAGTATAATTTTACGACGCAGTTCGGCGGCTGGCTGAACGAATATCTCGACGAAAAAAAAGTCATGGAACTGATTCGGTATGTGGATGAGATAAATTTGCGTCACGGCGCGCCGTCGCAGGTATTTACGACACAGGGGAGCGATCTGCGGCGGGAAGCGCTCCGGTACGATCTCCATCTGCTGGACGCCAGTGTGCGCCACCTGGGGACAGAAAATAATCTTCGCATGCTGGAAGAGATGTATGAGGTCTTAAAGGAGCGGGTTGAGTTTCGCTTTTTGACGCCGGTGAAAAGTATAGAAACGGATGGACATGGCGATAATACGCTGATTTTGGAAAACGGCGAGCCGATCTCCGTAGAATATTGTATTGTCGCGCCGGGGCGCGCCGGCGCCGAGTGGTTTAGCGATGAATGTCAGCGGCTCGGCGTCAAGCTCATTAACAATCAGGTTGACGTAGGCGTGCGCGTCGAGGTGCCGGACGAGGTATGGAGTCACATTACCGATCAGGTCTACGAGGCGAAGCTTGTTTACCGGACGAAGCGATACGGCGATCTGGTCCGGACGTTCTGCATGAATCCGCACGGGCATGTCGTCACAGAGAATACGGACGGCGTTATTACCGTCAACGGCCATTCGTACAGTGATCCGAAATTACAGAGCCGCAATACGAATTTTGCGCTTTTAGTGAGCAATCATTTCACTGAGCCGTTCCATGAGCCGTATAAGTACGGCAAGCGTATTGCGTCGTTTTCTAATATGCTGGGCGGCGGGGTTTTAGTGCAGCGTTGGGGCGATCTGGCGAAGGGGCGGCGCACGGAT
>CAJPUA010000190.1 GCA_905373705.1 uncultured Schwartzia sp.
GTTTTTTATTCCATAGAGAAAGAAAACCCTAATTTTCTTTCTTCCTAAAAGATTCTTCTTGTCTTTCCGCAGCGCCGAAAAAAGCACCCCTCATGTAAAATCAAGCAGATTCGGCTGTACGACCCATTTCAGCGGGATCCGCTCCCCAGCATCGCTTCCATTTCGAGGCACATTGCTATCCTCCACCGCTACTAACTGCGGCTTTTTTACTGTCTGCTCCGTGATACGACCGCCTTCCGTCGTCACAAAGAGAACCGATCCGTCGCCGAGCTGGCGATATACGGTCTCACGATCGTCAGCGGGGCGTCTTTTCACCGCGTCCCCTCGCTTCGTCGCGGCATTCTTTTGTCCCTTCCCAAGCTGCTCCAATATGCGAAGACGTTCCTGCTGCAACCACTCTTCCGGCGAAATCTTGCCGTCACCGTTAAGATCGGCCTTTTGTTTCAGCCGCTTCGCCCGCTCTGTCCACCGCTTCTGTTGCGCCTTATACAAGGCAGCGGCAAAATCCTGCTTTAAGTTTCCCGTTCTAACATCGCTTTTCTTTTCCGACTGCCAAAGCCCCCGCGCTGCCGTTTCCGTACCGATCACGCCATTCATTTCCCGCGCCTCCTTCCGTTACTTTCTGCCCTTATATCGGAAAAATGCGCCGTAAACTTAACGAATGCCTCGCCTTCCTGCCATTCTCTTAAAAACGGACATCCCGCGTGCCATTATGGATTTGCGCCAGATATTCTTCCGCCCGCGCCCGAACCTTTGGACTCGGAATATATCCCAGCTGCTCTTCGACGACAACTTTTCCCAGCGAACCTGTGTCCTCGCTGGCGTAGTCTTCCAGATATTCCTGAAGAGTCATAAGCGCGTTCGGCAGGCAGCAATTTTTGATCTGCCCCGTCTTGCAAAGACTCATGAAACGATCACCGGTTCGTCCCGCCCGGTAGCACGCCGTACAGAAGCTCGGAACGTACCCCAGTGTCAGCAGCCAATGAATGACCTCGTCCAACGTTCGCGTATCGTTGACCTCAAATTGCGCCGAATTATCTTCCGCCGCTTCCCGGTGATCATAGCCGCCCACGCTGGTGCAGGAAGCGCCGCTGATCTGCGAAATACCAAGATCCAATACGCGCTCGCGGCTCGCCTGCGATTCGCGTGTGGAAACGATCATACCGGTATACGGCACCGCGATGCGAATAACGGCCACCAGCTTGGCAAAAATCTCGTCGTCAATGGCGTTCGAAAACGTCGCCGGATCGATATCGTCCGCGGGACGGATCCGCGGCACGCTGATCGTATGAGGCCCGACCCCCATCCGCGTTTCCAGATGCTCGGCATGCATTAAAAGCCCCACAAAATCGTATCGGTACATATTCAATCCGAACAGGACGCCGCAGCCAACGTCGTCGATCCCGCCTTCCATCGCCCGGTCCATCGCCTCCGTATGCCAGGCGTAATCATGTTTAGGTCCTGCCGGGTGGAGCTTTTCATAATTTTCCCGATGATACGTTTCTTGAAAGAGGATATATGTGCCAATCCCCACCTCTTTGAGTTTTCGGTAATTGTCCACCGTCGTGGCCGCAATGTTGACGTTGACCCGACGAATCGCGCCGTTTTTATGCTTAATGGAATATATCGTCTGAATGCTTTCCAGCACATACTCGATAGGATTATTGACCGGATCCTCGCCCGTTTCCAATGCAAGGCGCTTATGTCCCATATCCTGCAAAGCGATAACCTCGCGGCGAATCTCCTCCTGCGTCAGCTTCACGCGGCGAATATGCTTATTGCGCACATGATAAGGACAGTACACGCAACTATTGATGCAGTAATTGGAGAGATACAGCGGCGCAAACAAAACGATGCGCTGCCCGTATAGCTCCTCTTTAATCTGACGCGCCAGGTGGAACATTTTTTCGTTCAGATCCGGTTGATCACATTCTAAAAGGACTGCCGCCTCACGATGCGTCAGCCCTTTACAGTCAACGGCCCGAGCAAGGAGGCGTTCGATCAAATTCCGATCGCTCTTATGCTCTGCGGCATATCGTAAAGTATCGAGAATCTCCTCGTGGTTGATGAACTCCTCCGCTTTGGCCGATTTAGGATCGTACTTGGCCATACATTAAAGCTCCTTTCCTTAAATAAACGCTCCCGCCCACATTTTTCAGCGCGGCAACAACCCACCTTTCCAAAAAACAAAACCCCTGTACAACAAGCACAGGGGCAGTTTCTTGCAGTGTCTGCGCTACTTTCCATCAGCCTTTCGCCGGGAACGACGCAACCCCCACGATCCGCGCGCCGTATAGCGCGCCAATCGCCATCTTTCCTCTTCCCCACGAATACGAGTATACCACAAATCCATGGGGAAGCAAGCTCACGCCTTCACGGGGGCGCGCATATAATCAAGACGGTGAACGAGAAACTCGGCGCAGCTTGCGCGAATACACTGATCGAAAAGCAGCGCCATCCATATTCCGACGATCCCCAGCCCCAGCACATAGAAAAATATCGCCGTCATAATCGGGCGCAAAATCGTCACGCTGACGAAGGAATATGCCGCTACTGAGGCCGTCCGCCCACTGCCGCGCAGTATGCCGGCGGCGACGAGAGCGTGCGCCTCAGGATAGCTTACCAGCGCCGCCAGCACCATTACCGTACCGCTGAGCGCTAAAGTTTCCGGTGAATCCGAATAAATAGAAAAAATTTCTTTGCGGAAAACGACCGTCAATACAAAGGAAATCGTCGAAAAAAGAAGCGTCCAACGAATCCCCACGCGCCGATACCGAAGCCAGTCAAAAACACTTCCCCGGCCGCAGGATTGCCCCGCTAGCACCATACTGGCCTTGCCAAAGCCGACCGCAAAGCAATAATAAATATCACAGATATTCATGCAGATATTATGTACGGCAAAGCCGACCGTCCCCAAATCCGCTGCAATCCGCGCGAAAATCAGCATACCGATGCGCTCGAATCCCTGCTCGCTGAACACACTGCCAAAAATCGGCAGAATACGGCGAAAATATATCGCTCCCGGAATCCAGCGCCCACCGATAAGAAGTCCGTCTTTTTTCAACTCCATCAGCGTCAGACACAACGCCACCAGCGTCCCGATGACGGTCCCCACCGCCGCGCCGGCGACGCCGAGCCTAGGAAACGGCCCTAAGCCAAAAATCAAGAGCGCATTGACGATAACATTGACGACATTCCCCACTACATTCGAGCGCATGATAACCGCCGTATTGCCAAAGCCCAGCTGCACCGCCTGTAAAACTGTCGTCACCGCGGTGATATAAATCGCCACCGTGGCGATGGCGGCGTAATCGGAAGCCAGAGGCAGATAATCCGGCGTCGCGCCCATGATCTTCAGAATAAATTCCCGCAGCAGCCAAAAAACGCCGTGAATAAGTCCCAGCGACAC
>CAJPUA010000191.1 GCA_905373705.1 uncultured Schwartzia sp.
GTAATCCATTCTGATTTCGTTGTATCTTCTTTGGACATCTTCAACACTCATAATTAACCTCCCCTTGTTTTCTCTATGGCCGGCATTTCTTACACGGCCGATACCCCTCGTCAATCGCTTCATCCCGACTGTCAAACTCTACCTTATTCCCCTCGTTCATCCGCCTCACGTAATGACATCCGGCGCGGTGAAAAATATGCGAACGCCGATTGCCGATATAGGAAACGGTTACCTTCGCTTTAGCTTCTGGGGCCGGCCTTTTCGGCGGGTCAATGGCTGCTGGCGGAGGGGTTTCTTTCGCCGGGGCAGGAACGCTTTCCGCCTTTTGCTCTTGTACTTTAGCGGGGGACGCATGTTGCACGACGGCTGGATGTGGTGCTGGCGGCGGGGTGTTTGCAGTGCTCCCACCGCAGCCTAAGATAGTGGCGATAAAGGCTGCTAAGACAAATAGAAGAATGCTCCGGGCGGTTTCTTTTGATTTGCAGCGCATTATAGCTTTCTCCTTACCTCTACGGCTACTTGCCCGTTATACCTTGATACGCATAATAAAATAATACAATAAATACGTATAGGATTATAACATAATGCACGATAATTAACCTTTTAATTTTCTCATGGTCCTCTTTGTCATCTCTCGTAAATAGCAAAGGCTGGTTGACGGTAAATGATATGTTTGATAGGCGAATTTCAAAGAAAAAGGCAATAAAGAAAATAATAAGTGTCAGCGGTATGCATGGAAGGAAAGAATTTCTAAGAGTTGCCATAGCTATCAATATCAAGATAATATATGGCAGAGCCATATAGCTGAATATTATCGGCGCAAAGAATATGGACAACAACACGAATATAGCCCAAAAAGCAAGAAAAGCACTTTCCATTGGTTAGTCCTCATGCCTTATCCGTTCAAGCATATCGGCGGATAAGGTTTTTTGATGGTCGTTCCCTTCTATGTGTTGTACCTCGTGCCTATATGTTTTCATATTCATTTCCCACGTTTGGCGGGAGTTTAGGAAAACTGTATAGTCGCCTTCGGAATCAAGCAGGGTAAACCCATGAACACCACTCGGTAAATCCTTAAGGATAGTCCTAATCATCATATTTACCCTCTTGTTTGTGGTAAATATATTCTACGTATCGCTGAACTTCTTTCAGCGATTCAGGAGAAAGTTTTCGCGAAGCGTCAAACAAAACTCGACGCCCCGGGTTTTCTTTCATTTCGTTAGCAATTCGAGCTGTTTCTGGATCTACATAATATCCGCCTTCCGTATCATTTCCAAGAAGGTAATCCGTTGACACATCAAAAAGAACCGCAATTTTTTTCAACGTTTCATAGTCTGGCATATTTTTATTGCGTTCCCAAAGCCCTACTGCTTGCTGGGTCACGCCTAATATGCCGGCAAGTTCCGCTTGTGAGCCTATGCCTTTAATTGCTCTTAGTTCTTTTAGTTTTTCCGCAAACATGACGTCGCCTCCTTTGTTTATATGTTACAACTTTTGCTTGTGATATGACAAGCAAGAAAAAATTGTAATTTATTAAATTTTATATTGACAAAACAACGATGGCTTGTTATAGTAAAGACAACAAGCCATCGTTGTTTTATTGAGGGGGTGAAAAAATGCGTGAAAAGCTGATTCAGTTTCGGGGTGAACGCAACCAAGAAGAAATAGCAAGACAATATGGAGTAACACAGCAGGCGTGGAGCCAATGGGAAATAGGAACGAAATCTCCTGGGGTTGTGATAATGAAGCGATTGGAAACGGATAGCGGCATTCCTATGGAAGAGATGTTTGCAGATATTTTCAACAACGAGGACTTGTTAAATGGAAAGGAACAAAAGCGCCGGGGCGACCCGGCGGCGTGAGAGGAGGTGAAAGCATGGATGGATTGCAGATTTTCCAAAACAAAGAATTTGGCAATGTTCGGGCTGTAGTCAAAGATGGAGAGCCGTGGTTCATTGCGAGCGATGTATGCGAAAGCCTAGGTCTTTCAAATCCGACTGTTTCTGTCAATCGCCTCGACGCGGACGAACGGTCTAAGTTCAATTTAGGGCGCCAGGGCGAGGTGAACACGGTCAACGAATACGGATTATACAATCTCGTCTTAGGCAGCCGTAAACCGGAAGCGAAAGCCTTCAAGCGGTGGATTACGCACGAAGTCATTCCCGCGATCCGCAAGCACGGCGGCTATCTCACGCCGGACAAAGTTGAGGAAATCTTGACCGATCCTGACTCTATCATCCGCCTTGCCACGCAGCTAAAAGAAGAGCGGGCAAAGCGGGAAGCGGCGGAAAAGGTCATCGAAGAACAGCGGCCGAAAGCGCTCTTCGCTGACGCTGTCAGCGCGTCTAAGACGTCGATCCTCATCGGCGCACTGGCGAAGCTGATTCGGCAGAACGGTGTTGATGTCGGGCAAAAACGGCTCTTTGAATGGCTGCGGAAGAAAGGCTATCTCATTAAGAGCGGAAACGACAAGAACATGCCGACGCAGCGGAGCATGGAGCGGGGGCTGTTCGAGGTCAAGGAAGGCTCTTACGTTGACGGCGACGGAGTGAACCGCATTACCCGGACGACGAAAGTCACGGGGAAAGGGCAGCTCTACTTTGTGAACAAGTTTTTGTCGGGGGCGAGGGGGTGAAACAATGCAAACCATAGAGGCCGCCATTGGCGCCGTGGTAGACGCGAAGATGGCGGCTTGGATGGATCGTTTTGAGGCGCTCTTGAAAGAGCGGGAGAAGCCGCCAGAGCCGAAGGCAGAGCGGGTCGTCGCAGGGAGGCAGGAGCTTTATAACGCGAAGGAAGCGGCGAAGATTTTAGGCTGCTCTGGGGCGACGGTGCGAAAGATGATTCGCGCTGGAAAGCTTCTCTCGATGACCGTCGGGGGAAGCACGATTTACAGGATTCCCCGGTCGGAACTGGAGCGGGTAGTGACGGAGAAGGAGGCGACAGGATGAGGAAGTGGTTTAGCTGGCTGTGCTTTGGGGCCGGCGCTGCGGGATGGTTGTTTGGCTTCTGGATGTGGTTCGAGTGCTGGAGAATCCGGGGCTTGATGTGAGGATGAAAAAGATATGGAAAAAGAGAGCGCGCAGGGAATGGTTGAACATTTAGGCAAGATGGTTAAAGCCTTAGGAGAGGCGGAGAGCTATGTCGTTATCGCGGAGGGAAAAGACAAAGTAAATTTCTTCGCCAATGGAAATAAAGACAATATCTGCTCTTTGCTTCTCTCCGCTGTTACGAAATTTGTAAATGAAGTATCCGAACGGAATATAATCCCCGGAAATAAGCGGACGATATGCAATCTCTTGCTTAAAACGCTGCGAGCGACAGACAACGCGCGGGACATTGTGTCACTGACGTATGACGCAGAAGAAGAGACGGTCACGGCATTATTTGCCAGCGGCGGAA
>CAJPUA010000192.1 GCA_905373705.1 uncultured Schwartzia sp.
CAATAATATGATCGGTAACTTCAAAGCCGCTTTCCTTGCGCATGGTCTGCACTTTGCTGATAAGCTCGCGGACAAAGCCTTCTTCAATAAGCTCCGGCGTGAGCGTCGTTTCCAGCGCCACGGTTACGCCGCCGTAGCGCTGGCAAGCGTAGCCTTCCGTCTGCGCCATTGTGACCTCAACGTCCTCCGGCAGAAGATCGACTGCGCCGGAAGATAGCTCGAGACGAAGCCTGCCGGTACGATCCAACTCCTCTTTTGCCGCATGGCCATTGACCTTTTCCAGCGCCGCCTTAATCTCTCCGATCCGCTTGCCTGCCTTGGGGCCGAGTACCTTGAACTGCGGCTTGAAACTATACGTCAAGTACGCCTCCATATCGTCCTTGAAGGTCACCTGCTTGACGTTCAGCTCGCTCGCCACAATCTCCCGGAAAAATCCCAACAGCACTTTTTTCGCCTTCACATAAAGGTTCGCCACCGGCTGGCGATTTTTCAGTCCCGACGCGTTGCGTGCCGCGCGCCCCAACGCTACGATTTCTAAAACGAGCGCCATATTTTCTTCCAGCGCCTTATCAATGAGCGCCGTATCTGCCTGGGGAAAATCGCAGAGATGGACGCTCTCGGGCGCTTTTTTATCAATGTTTACGACAAGGTTCTGATAGATGCTTTCGGTGATGAACGGCACCAGCGGCGCCGCCGCCTTGATGAACGTGGTCAGCGCTGTGTAGAGCGTCATATAGGCGTTCACCTTGTCCCGTTCCATGCCTTTAGCCCAGAAGCGCTCCCGGCTGCGGCGCACGTACCAGTTGCTCAGTTCGTCGACGAAGGATTGAAGGGCCTTGGCGGCCTCAGTCACTTTATAATCGGAAAGATCGCTGTCTACTTCTCCGACCATCGTATTCAGACGCGACAAGATCCATTTATCCATGACCGTTAACGTCGCGTACTCAAGAACATGCTGTGTCGGATCGAACTGGTCGATCTCCGCATATAGGATATAGAAGGCATAGGTATTCCAGAGCGTGCCCATGAATTTTCGCTGGCCTTCCTGCACAGCAGCGTCATGGTACCGATTTGGCAGCCATGGGGCGCTGTTTTCGTAGAAATACCAACGCACGGCGTCAGCGCCGTGTTTTTTCAGCGCGTCCATCGGATCGACGGCGTTTCCCTTCGATTTTGACATCTTCCGGCCGTCCTTATCCTGCACATGGCCAAGAACGATGACATTCTTATACGGCGACTTATGAAAGAGGAGCGTCGAAATGGCAAGCAGGGAATAAAACCAGCCGCGCGTCTGATCGACCGCTTCCGAGATGAAATCCGCCGGGAAGCGGCGCTCAAAAATTTCTTTATTTTCGAAGGGATAGTGCCATTGGGCGAAGGGCATCGAGCCGGAATCAAACCAGCAGTCGATGACTTCAGGTACCCGGTGCATTTCGCCGCCGCAATCCTCGCATTTAATGGTAACGGCGTCGATATACGGGCGATGCAGCTCAATATCGTCGGGGCAATTAGCGGAAAGCTCTTTGAGCTCGGCGATAGAGCCGACCGAATGCTGGTGACCGCAGGAGCATTCCCAAACATTGAGCGGCGTTCCCCAATAGCGGTTGCGGCTGATTCCCCAGTCCTGCACATGTTCCAGCCAGTCGCCAAAACGCCCTTTGCCGATAGACGGCGGAATCCAGTTCACCGTGTTGTTATTGGCGATAAGCTCGTCGCGCACCGCCGTCATACGAATGAACCACGACTCGCGGGCATAGTAAATAAGCGGCGTATCGCAGCGCCAGCAATGAGGATAGCTGTGCTCGAACACCGGCGCTTTAAAGAGCTTTCCGGACATTTTCAAGTCTTTCAGGATAAGCGGATCGGCATCCTTAACGAAAACGCCCGGCCAGTCCGTGTCCGCCGTCATCTGGCCTTTGCCATCCACGAACTGCACAAAGGCCATATCGTATTTTTTACAGACCCGGTTATCATCTTCACCGAAAGCCGGCGCGGTGTGAACGATACCGGTGCCGTCCTCCGTAGTAACATAATCGTCGCAGACGACGAAGAACGCCTTCTTTTTGATTTTGCCCATGGCATAGGGATAAAGCGGCTCGTACTCGCTGTACTCCAGTTCCCGACCCTTGAATGTAGTCAATACTTCGCGCTCACCCTCAATACCATCAAAAACGGAATCGACGCGGGCCGCCGCCAGATAATAGACCGTTCCTGCGACGCGAATCTTCACATAATCAACCTCGGGATTAACGCAGAGGCCGAGATTTGAAGGCAGTGTCCACGGCGTCGTCGTCCATGCGAGAAAATAGGCGTCTTCGCCCTTCGCCTTAAACTTCACGATGGCCGAGCGTTCTTTAACGTCCTTATATCCCTGCGCTACTTCATGGGACGAGAGCGGCGTGCCGCAACGCGGGCAATAGGGAACGACCTTATGCCCCTTATAGAGGAGCCCTTTTTCCCAGATCTCTTTCAGCGCCCACCATTCCGACTCGATGAAATCGTTCTCATAGGTGATATAGGGATGTTCCATATCGGCCCAGAAGCCGACAGCGTCGGAAAATTCCTCCCACATCCCTTTATATTTCCAGACGGATTCCCGGCATTTTTTGATAAACGGCTCAATGCCATATTCCTCAATCTGTTCTTTGCCGTTAATGCCGACTGCCTTTTCGACTTCCAGCTCCACCGGCAGACCGTGCGTATCCCAGCCTGCCTTGCGCAGAACTTTTTTCCCCTTCATCGATTGATAGCGCGGCAGCATATCCTTGATGACGCGCGTCAGGACGTGGCCGATGTGCGGCTTTCCGTTCGCCGTCGGCGGCCCGTCGTAGAAAGTAAAGGTATCGCCGCTATCACGCTGCTCGATAGCTTTCTGTGCAATATTATGCGCCTTCCAGAAATCCAGCACCTCGCGCTCCCGATCAACAAAATTCAGATTTGTGTCCACTTTGTTGTACAAAAGAATTCCCTCCTATAAACAAACAATCTCCCGCTAAACAAACAATCTCCCGCGCCAAAATAGGATGCGGGAGATTTCCTACGAAAAAAGCCTCATCCAATAGGATGAGGCTGCGCCGTCATGATTAACCACCTATTTCACATACGATTATATGCTATCTTGTTAACGGAAGAATCCCGTCCACGCATACTCGCGCTCGCGCGCTTTCCGGCGGCAGCTCCCGGGTGATGTTCCACGCTGGATACTCGCGCCGGCCTTCCACCTGCCGCCGGCTCGCTCTCTCTTTCTCCCGCGCCTACTGTCCCGTTCATCGCCTGTACTGATTTATGGTGTCAGTTTAACACAGCCAAGCAAAAATTTCAATAAATCCGGCGCACTTTCTTCTTTTTCCCGCAGCCGACTCATATTTTTAACCTTCAGGAAAATCATCGGTCGAAGAA
>CAJPUA010000193.1 GCA_905373705.1 uncultured Schwartzia sp.
GAAATCCGCCCGACGGGTACGGCGGGGGATGGAGCTGGGACGTTTAGATTACGAAACTTATCGGGAACGCTCGCCCTTCCAGTTGAGTGGGGGGCAAAAACGGCGGGCGGCGATCGCTGGGGTTCTGGCGATGGAACCGAAATATCTGGTGTTGGACGAGCCGACGGCAGGACTTGATCCGCGGGGGCGTCATGATCTTCTGCAACGGATTGTCCGGCTCCATCGGGAAAAGAAAATGACGGTGATTTTCGTTTCCCATAATATGGACGATATTGCGCGTCTGGCCGATCGGGTCATATTTATGCACGAAGGACGGGTGCTTTTAGACAGGCCGCCTCGAGAAGCGTTTCGAGAAAAATTAGCCTTGAAAACCGCTGGGTTAGAGGAACCGGAAACGGTGACCTTGCTAGAGAAACTACAACAACGCGGCTTAGCGGTCGATACGGACGCTTTCACTGCTGAAGAAACGGCTCGACGAATCATTAGAGCTTTACAGAAGCGAGGTGGCGGACGGTGTTGACAGATATAACGCTAGGACAGTTTTTTCCCGGGCAATCCTTCTTGCATCGTCTGGATCCTCGCGTAAAGGTAATTCTGCTATTTCTCTTGGTTGCGGCTATTTTTATTTTTGATACGCCTGGCGCGTATACAGCACTGTCTCTGCTAACGCTAGGAATAGCGCTTTCTTCGGGGACTCCTTTCGCCGCGCTGCTAAAATCGCTTCGGCCGCTGTGGTGGATATTGGCGTTTACGTTTCTTATTCATTGGGGCGGAACGGCGGGGGAACCGATGGCAAAGGTGTGGATTTTTGAGCTGACTTATGAAGGGCTGGCGAAAGGTTTTTTTCTCTGTCTGCGATTGGTTCTTTTAATTCTTTTATCATCGCTGCTGACGTTTACTACGTCGCCGTTGGCGCTTACTGACGCCATGGAATACCTTCTAAAGCCTTTGCGATTGATTGGCGTGCCGGCGCACGAACTGGCGATGATGATGACAATTGCGTTGCGTTTTGTACCGACGCTGATTGAGGAAACGGATAAGATTATGAAGGCACAGCAAGCGCGTGGGTCGGATTTTTCTTCAGGTAATCTTCTTCGCCGGCTGTACAGTCTAATGCCAGTTTTAGTGCCGCTTTTTATCTCGGCGTTTCGGCGCGCGGATGAGTTAGCGATGGCGATGGAAGCGCGCTGCTATCGCGGCGGCGAGGGAAGGACTCGGATGAAGGAGCTTCGTGTCACCCGGCATGATTATTGGGCGGCGGCAGGGATCGCGTTTTTTTTAGCGGTGCTGGGAACGATGAAAGTTGTAGGAATCTGATGCGACAGAAACATAAGATGATGATGAAGGCGCGACGGCGTAACATCGCGTTGCTTGTAGCTTACGACGGGACAATCTATCATGGTTTTCAGCGCCAGACGCCGCCAATTGTAGCTGTACAGAATATTTTGGAGGAAAAGCTGGCGCTGCTTTTTGGGGAACCTATTGAACTGGCGGCGGCGGGACGTACGGACGCCGGTGTACATGCAAGAGGCCAAGTTGTTAATTTTTTTACGGATGGAACGATCCCCATTGAACGTATTGTTCGGGCGGCGGAAGGTCTGTTGCCTTCGGATATCGTCGTGCGGCAGGCTTTCGAAGCAGATCCTGATTTTAGCGCGCTCCACAGTGCAAAGACAAAAACGTATACTTATCGAATTTTACAAGGAACGGCCGGTGATCCTTTTAGGGGACGATACGCTTGGTATATTCGGCGGAGCTTACGGGTTAAACCCATGGCGACAGCACTTCTTCACGTACTTGGAAAACATGATTTTTCGTCGTTTCGAGCGGCGGGAGGAGCGCCGATGACGCCTGCCCGGACAATGGAAACGGCGACGGTAAATGTGGAAGGGGATACCATTCTTTTTCGATTTTGTGCCAATGGATTTCTTTATCATATGGTGCGTAATTTGATAGGAACGCTGGTTGATGTCGGATTAGGTATAAAAACACCGGATGAGTTCGCAGAAATCATGGCGGCGCGCAGTCGGTCGTTGGCAAGTCCTACGGCTCCCGCGCATGGACTTTGTTTAGAACGAGTAGAATATCCTATATCCTGTGGCATTAACGATGCCTTTGATCATCAACGCTTAAAAAGCTGAATTGATTGACGGAACCGAGGCCGCGGTATAAAATGAAACGAAAGGTCACGTTTGTTTGACAGGAGGGGACAGCAGTGAAATATTGGCAGAAAATTTGCGGCATTTTCGGAATCATATCGTTTATCATAAGCGCTTGGATTTTACCGCATTCGGCCGGAGCAACCCCTAATAAAACGTTGCCTGAGGATAAAACGATGGCGTTGGGAGTGGAACCAAAACAAGCGGCATCAGAACCGGTTATTCGCGTAGGATTGGCAACAAGGCAGGAAGCCGCAGTATTTTCGTCTCCGGGAGATTATGTAGTGCGTGACGGCACGAGCGGGCAGGGACTGGAAAAGCTTGACGGTAATACGCAACTGACCGTTACGATGAGCGGCCGTCAATTCGTTTTGAACGGAAAGCCGGTTTCGGCGAAAACGCTGGTCATAAAAACGCCTAATCCGCGCTCTGCTTTCATACTTTCCTATAATGGAGCTAATTATCGGGGGGATTTTTCTCTCATTATAGATGACGGCGCTATTACCGTTATAAATAATGTTAAATTAGACGATTATGTAGCAGGCGTCCTCGGTGCTGAGATGGGGAGCGAATGGCCGCCACAGGCCTTGCGGGCGCAGGCGGTAGCGGCGCGTACTTTTGCTCTTTACTCCCTCGGCCGTCATGAGAAAGATGGTTTTGATGTCTGTAATGACACCCATTGCCAGGTTTACGGCGGAATTGGCGCGGAAAGCAAGGCGGCATTGACCGCTGTCTCTGCAACGCGCGGGGAAGTGATGATGTATGCTGGAAAGCCGATTTATGCGGCCTTTCATGCTTCTGCCGGCGGCTGGACCGCGGGTAATGAAGAAGTCGGCGGAGATCCCGTTCCTTACCTTAAACCGGTTCAGGATAAAGCGACGTATGCTGCGGCCTACCATTGGCAACTGACATTTTCACCGACTGAAGTGCGGGCGGCGCTCCGTGAATACGGATTTGATATTGGCAATCTGAAACGCGTGGAATTGTCGCCGCTGGACGAGGAGCGCAGAACTGAAACACCTGACCGTTATTGGTCGGGAAGGGTTCGCAGAGTTCGTTTTGTTGGAACTTTGCAAACGGTTGATATTCCCGGGCCTAAATTGCGCTGGATATTTGGCTTACCGGGTACGCGCTTTGATATTCGCTATAAAAATGGCTCGACAGACGGGCCGAACCGTAATGGTAAAATTGAATTTAAAGGGAAATCGTCCGAGGCGCTGCTTTTTGACGGCTG
>CAJPUA010000194.1 GCA_905373705.1 uncultured Schwartzia sp.
CGGCTCCAAGCGAGAACAGCCTCGCGCGGAGCCGGTATTTTTGTTTTTGCCGCTTCATTTCAGGGGCGCTGTCAGTAGGAGACAAAACGCGCTTCTATACGTTCGTGTCGAAGCGAAGGGGTCAGATGATTTTTTCGCCGTGGTAGATCTCGCCCTCAATATCCGGCTTTACACCGTAGCCGATGGCCCATTCCGTTTTGTACTTGAGCGCCTGGGCATGAATATTTTTTATGAGATCCTTCGTACGGACGACTTTTCCGGGGACGCCGACGACCAGCGAGTTTGGCGGCACGACCATATTCTCCGTGACCAGCGCGCCGGCGGCGATGATAGAGCCGCGCCCAACCTTCGCGCCTGTCAGAACGGTCGCGTTCATACCGATGAGGACGTGGTCCTCCAGCACGCAGCCATGCACGACCGCCGAGTGGCCGATGGTCACATAGTCGCCGATAATGCATGGATTGTCGTCGGCGACGTGCAGGCACGTCAGATCCTGTACATTCGAGCATTCGCCGACCGAGATGTAGTTCACGTCGCCGCGGGCGACGACTCCCGGCCAAATACTGGCATACTTCGCGATCCGGACGTCGCCGGAGAGAAAGACCATCGGCGCGACGAACGCTTCTTCGTGAATCTGAGGGGTATGCCCCTGAAACGCATTGTCTTTTAATGTGTACATGAAATCGCTCCTTTTTATCCATAAGGCGCCGTCTTTAAAAAGCGGCGCGGTAATCACCACAGCCAGTCTATCAGAATACTGGGAGACTGTCAATTTGAAGGTTTTTCCGGCAATAAAAAAGGAGCCTAAAGGCTCCTGGAGTATCTGGTGCTCAAACAGCGACTCGAACGCTGGACCCCCACCATGTGACGATGGTGCTCTAACCAACTGAGCTATTTGAGCGAATAAATAAGGCTGGCTCGCACCAGCCGAAGCGTCAAGTGGTGCGCTGTGCAGAAATCGAATCTGCGACCCCCACCATGTCAAGGTGATACTCTAACCAACTGAGCTAACAGCGCGTGCCTAGAACAATAAATATTATAACGGATAAATTTCCGTTTGGCAAGGAAAAATAAAAATTCTTTACCAAAGCGGTGCAGGAGCGCTGCTTTTTTCAAAATTAGGTCATTTATATGTTTTGCATTTTTTTAGGGGTATGATATTATAGAGCAAGGTATCTTAAGTTTTCCTTAGGGTGAAATAAAATTTAACCGAAGACGGGTAAAATACAAGAAGATACTGCGGGATAATTTTCGCTTCCGGAAGGGATGCGAAATTTTAAGAGATAGAAAGGTTAAACACGGGGGGCGTTTATTTAATGGAGAAGATGACGGTTAAGAAGGGGCAGGTCCTGCACAGAAAGGGAGAAGCGGTTCAAAAGCTGGAGATTGTGCATTCGGGCGTGCTGGCGATGACGGACGGGAATGAGGTCGAGGTTCATCTGGGGAGCGGCGCCGTGGCGGGGGCGATTTATCTTCCCGGCGAGAAGTATGCTTTCGATTATGTGGCCTGCGAGGATTCCACTTTGATGACGCTGAACTATCTGACAGAGGAGGATATGGCGGAAGCCGTAATGAGTACTCCGGCTATCGCGCCGGTGATAGCGACAGCCAGTATGGAGTTTACGAGAAGGATGCTGGAAACGCTGGCTGCGCTTGGGGAAGCGGCGACAAGCCTCTGCAAGGAGATTAAGTATAATTACAACGATTACAAGTTTTTGTGTATGAAGTTACAGATGACGCCGGCACAATTTTCGTTTGTAGAGAATCTGCCTGTGTTTGAGCCATCGGGGCTTGGCCTGGGCTGGGAGGCGGAGGTATGCCGGGCATTTTGCGGCCAGGAAGCGGCGCTTAAGGAAAATTTCTACCCCTTGGATGTGAGTTTCAGCGTGGCGGCCGTGATGCGGGCCTCGGAAGCGGGGCGCCGGGTGCGCAAGGAACTGGAGACGGTAACGGAGTTTATTGGCTGGACGAGGTCGGGGGCGGCGGAATTCACCACGGCGTTTTACGATATCAAGTCGCGGGTGGATTCAGAGATTCGCGGCGCGTCGGCCGATACGCCGGCGATCAGTAACGCGCTGGATGTGATTCTGGCGTTTTCCGGTGTCAGGAGCGAGGTCGCGGAGGCGTTCCGAAAGGATATCAAGCAATATATGGAAACGGAGGATCGTCGAGCGAAGTCGGATGAGATGCGGCATTTGCGCATGAGCCTCGCCGAGGGATTTTATGCGATCTACGAGGCCGCGTTTTTTAAGAGCATGGAGACCAGTCATGTTCCGGCCGAGGTGCGGATGTTCTTCCTGTTCGGCTTTGTGGATGAGGAGCTCGCCGGCGCGGCGAATACGGCGGCGCTGTATCATTTCGCCGTGAAATGGGAGGAAGATCCAGAGCGGATGGTTATGCCCCTGTATGATTGGCTGGCGAGAATTTACCATGGGAAAGCGATTCCGTCAAAGAATGAATTCGATACCGACTGGCAGGAGTATCTCCGCGAGGAAGTGAGGACGGCGGCGATCACCCAGAAGGAAGCGGATCGGCTGCTCGACGACCGGCGGGCGATGGTGAGCTTTGAGATCAATAATATGTTCAAGAGCGCGAACCGGATTACGAATGGGAGGATGGCCTCGTTTGTCCCTGTTTTCAGCGCGCAGGATGTGGTCCGACCGCTCGATAAGTGCTTTGCCAGCCCCGTCCGGGTGCAGGAGGCGCTGGATAAAGTAACGGAGATTGATTTCGGTTGTTTTTATCGTCCGGTGCTGACGGAGTTCCCGGCGCTGAAGATTTCGTATTTCGTTTACAATACGGAGGTCAAGCCGTATTTGATTTTAATGCCGAATTTCGGAAGCCGTGGATTGATGTGGCAGGAGATTGAGGGCGTGAAGCGGGCGACGCCTGCGCATATGGTGCTGTCTATTTTCCATTCCGAGGATTTAGATGAGACGATTGTGAGGATGTGTGCCCAGTTCCGCTGGGAGATGTGCCGACGGCTTCAGGGCGTGAGATACACGGATATTACCGAGCTGTCGCTTACCTCGGAGTACATGAAGTATCTCCAATTTTATAGGAAGAACTCGAATTTATCGGGCGATATGAAGGAACGCGTCAAGCTGGCGCTGCAGAAAGCGCGCAATGATTATAAGAGCATATTTATCGGGGAATATGAGAAATATATTCAAAATGAGGCGTTCGGCTTGCCGCGGCTCCATAAGGTCGCGCGGGAGATTTTATTCCGGTACTGCACCTTGTCGAAGAAATTCCGCAAGTCGCTGGCAAGCAATCCGCAGTTTCAGCCGCTTATGGCGCGATGGAGCGTGACGCATGACGCGAAGGTGCACAGCATCGATTTATTGGTACGGAAGGTACGGCGTATGAAGCCGGACGAGGAGCTTCC
>CAJPUA010000195.1 GCA_905373705.1 uncultured Schwartzia sp.
GTCCACGGCGATCCCGAGGGTGTGCGCCGCCGCCAGCGACAAAACGGCGATGGTGATGGCCGCCCCCGCCATATTGATCGTCGCCCCAAGCGGAATGGAGATCGTGTACGTATCCGGGTTCAGTCCCAGCCGGCGGCACAACGTCAGATTGACCGGGATATTCGCCGCCGAGCTGCGCGTAAAGAAGGCGTAGATGCCGCTCTCCCGCAGCGTCGCCATGACAAGCGGATAAGGATTGCGCCGCAGCTTCCAGAAAACGATAGCCGGGTTCATGATGAGCGCGACCGTGAAGAACGCCCCGAGGAGCACCGCCAGAAGCTGGGCGTAGCCAATAAGCGCGCCGATTCCGTTCGTTCCCACGGCGTCGGCGACAAGCCCCATAATGCCGAACGGCGCGAAACGAATGATCCATTTGACGATCTGGGTGATCGCGTTCGCAATATCCTGAATAAACTGCTTCGTCGAATCCTGCGAGCTGTGGAGCGAAATCCCGGCCAGCATCGGCTTCATGGAATCGCTGGCGTCCGCATTCTTCTGCGCCATGGCGTTCATGACCAGCACGAACACCAAAATCGGCGCCACGCCTTTCAGCGCTTTGACGAAGAGATCGCCCAGAATCGAGACGACCGGCACCGCCGCCGGCATCGTCAGCGCGATGATGATCCCGATGATAAGTCCGATCGCGATCAGCTTTATCAAAGCCGTCTCCTCGTATTTTTTGCCAATAGAACCAAACAAGACCGTTTCCTCCCCTTGATTTAGGATAATAGCTGAATTTGTCCGCTTACAAGTATACATGGTTTTGAAACGCCGTGCAAGGGCGGCGCGTTTTTCGCGCTGTAGGGCAAAATTTTCCATGCTTGCGGCACTCTTTGCCGGATCGTATTTTTATGGTATTATAAATGAGAAAATTCCTATTTACGACCACGGGAACGGCGCGAGAGTTTAACAGGCCAGGCGGCGCCCTAGGGCGCGCGGCCTCATCGCCGCCTCGAAAATCTGCGACAAGGAGGCCTTCCATGGAAACCTTTTTAGAAAAACTCCGGAGCGCCGGCTATAAGATCACGCCCCAGCGCCGGGCCGTCTGGGAAGCCTTGCAAACGCAGGCGGCTTTTCCCACCGCGCACCAGATCCTGGACGTCGTGCGCCAGACACAGCCCGACGTTTCCCTCGATACCATCTATCGCAACCTGGCCCTGCTGACGGATTTAGGCCTCGTCCACGAAATTTTCCGCCCGGCGGGCAGCGTCTATGAAGTGACGCGGCCCGGTCATCATCACCACCATCTAGTCTGCACCGCCTGCGGGCGAACGGAGTGCATCGACGTCTGCCCCATGACGCCGATCTACGAAGCGGAAGCCGCTAAAAAAGGCTTTCGCATCACCGGCCACATCTTTGAATTCTACGGCCTCTGCCGGAAATGTCAGGCGAAAAACAGGAAATAACCCGTCAGGCTTTTTGTCAAATCTCCCGGCGACAAGGAAAATATTTCTTGCACATCTCCAAGAGATATGGTATGGTATTAAATAGTAATTTTACTATTTAATACCATATTTATTTACAGGAGGTTTTACCTTGAAACGCATTTTATCCATTTTTGCCCTTCTTTCCCTGCTTTCCCTCGCCCTTGCAGGCTGCGGCACGAGCGGCGCGCCGGAAAAGAAAACGGCGGAAGGGCCGTTCCGTATCGTCACATCCTTCTATCCCATGTACATCGCCACGATCAACATCACGCAAGGCATCGACGGCGTCGAAGTGACGAACATGACCAAGCCGCAGACCGGCTGCCTGCACGACTACCAGCTTGCCACCGGCGACCTCAAGACGCTGGAAAAGGCCGACGCCTTCGTCATCAACGGCGCGGGGATGGAAGCCTTCTTAGACAAGGTCGTCAACCAGCAGAAGGCGCTTAAGATCATCGACGCCTCCAAGGATATTCCCCTCCTCAAGGACGGCGACGAGGAAAATCCCCACGTCTGGCTCAGCGTCACGCACGCCATCACACAGGTGAAGAACATCGCCGATCAGCTGGCTGCCGCCGATCCCAAGCACGCCGACGCTTACAAGAAAAACGCCGCCGCGTACGTCCAAAAGCTGGAGGCTCTGAAAAAAGAGATGCACGCCGCCCTTGATCCTCTCCCCCATAAAGATATCGTTACGTTCCACGAGGCCTTCCCCTACTTCGCGCAGGAATTCGGCCTCCATATCGTCGCCGTCATCGAGCGCGAGCCGGGCAGCGAGCCAACCCCGGCGGAGCTGAAAGAGACCATCGAAAAGGTCAAAGAACTCCCGGTGAAGGTACTCTTCACCGAGCCGCAGTATTCGCCGAAAGCGGCGGAAGCGATCGCCCGTGAAACCGGCGCGAAAATCTACACGCTGGATCCCGTCGTCACCGGTGAAGCTAACGACGCCGCCAAAGACGCCTACATTACCACGATGAAAAAGAATCAGGTGACGCTCGCGGAAGCGCTGAAATAAAGCGCTCCCCTCACAAGGCCCGGTTCCTCTTGCGATAAGCAAGGGGGATCGGGTCTTTCTTTTGCCCGCGAAGTGTGCTATATTCATACCAAACAAAAAGTGCCGGCGGTTTTCCCGCGTATCCGAACGCTCCCGCAAAAATCTGTGACGCACGAAAAACGCACGTGACGCGCCCGCCCGCTATAACGTTTAGGAAAGAAGCTGTTATCATGATTTTTGCCGCCATGCTCCTTTTAGGAGCGCTGCTCGGCCTGACCGGCGCGGGCGGAGCCGGAGTCAGCATCACGCTCCTCACTGTAGGCTTTGGCGTGCCCATCCATACCGCTATCGCCGTCTCCCTCTCCTGTATGACCTTCACCGTTCTCTCCGGCACGGTCAGTCACTTTCGCGAGGGCGACGTCCTGCCCCGGCTTGGCGCGCTGACCGGCGGCGCGGGGATCTTCGGCACGCTCCTGGGGACGCACGTTGCCTTTCAGGTTCCGGCGCGCTTTTTATCTCCCGCCCTCGCCATTATCCTGCTCACCACGACGACGCTTCTCTATCTCCAGCTCTTTCACCCCGCCCTCATCGCCGATTATGTCGCCCGCAATCAAGCCTCCGCCGTGGGACGCGCCTTCGTCATCCGCGCCGTCCTCATCGGCCTCGTCACCGGCTTTCTCTCCGGTGCCTTTGGCATCGGCGCCACCGCCTTCATCCAGATCGGCCTCATGCTGTTCTTCGGCGTCACCCTCTACCACGCCATCGGCACCACCATGATGATTATCTTCCCCATCGCCGTTGCCGGCGGCCTTAGCTACTTCGCCGCCGGGCTTATGGATATATCCATCTTTCTCCAGACGCTGGCGGGCCTTTCCATCGGCGCCTTTCTCGGCGCGAAATTCACCCGCCTCATCCCTAACAC
>CAJPUA010000196.1 GCA_905373705.1 uncultured Schwartzia sp.
AGCTTTCCGGCGGCCAGCAGCAGCGCGTCGCTATTGCCCGGGCGCTGGCGATGCGGCCGAAGGTCATGCTGTTCGACGAGCCGACCTCGGCGCTTGACCCGGAAATGGTGCAGGAAGTCCTGAATGTTATGAAAGAGCTGGCCCGCGAGGGCATGACGATGGTCGTCGTCACGCACGAGATGGGCTTTGCCCGGGAGGTCGGGGATCGGGTGCTGTTCGTCGACCAAGGCGTCATCGTCGAAGAGGGACGTCCGGGGGCGATTTTTGAAAATCCGCAGGAAGAGCGGACGCGTCTTTTTCTTTCCAAGATTTTGTGAAAATGATTGACAGAAAACGGGAAGATGCTTATAATAGGGAAAGTGGTCGCCTAGACGGCCAGTCTTAATTGTTTGTAGGAGGAGTAGTAAAAATGGTTGGTAAAGTCAAATGGTTCAGCGCAGAAAAAGGGTATGGATTTATTGAGAGAGAAGATGGCGGCGATGTTTTCGTCCATTTCTCGGCAATCCAGGACGAAGGCTTCAAGACCCTGAACGAGGGGCAGGACGTTGAGTTCGAGATTGTTGAAGGGGCGCGCGGCCCGCAGGCGGCGAACGTCGTTAAGAAATCGGCTTAATAGATGCGTGAACAGAAACCCGGCTCCAAAGGCCGGGTTTTTCTTTGCCCTACGGGCTTTTTTCGGGAAAAAGAGGGTTTTGTTCTTTCGTGAAGAATATTATAAACATAGCAACATACTAGAAGGGGGATGTGTCTTGTGGCAACATTCACTGTAAGAGGAAAAAATATGGAGGTGACGCCGGCGCTCAAGGATTATGTAGAAAAACGGGTCGGAAAAGTAGCGAAATATTTTGATCGGGTCGGCGAAATCACGGTGCTGCTTACCGTTTCCAAAGGCCGCCATATCGTTGAAGTCACGGTGCCTGTCGAGGGCGGCGTATTGCTTCGCGGCGAGGAAGCGACCATGGATATGTATACGTCGATCGATCTTGTGGTAGAGAAGCTGGAGCGCCAAATCCATAAACATAAGACGAAATTACAGCGGCGGTTCCGCGGCGGCGGCTTTAAGGCCGATCTGGTCGCGGAAGGCTCCGGCGCGGCGGCGCGGATTGATCCGGCGCCGGAGTATTCCATCGTCAAGACGAAACGCTTTTTAGTTAAGCCGATGGATGTGCAGGAGGCCATCATGCAAATGAACATGGTCAATCACGATTTCTTCGTTTTTCGTGACGCGGAAACGGAAGAAGTCAGCGTCGTTTACCGCCGCACGGACGGGAATTACGGGTTGATTCAGCCCGGCGCGTAAAAAGAGGAAAAGGTAAACCGGATGTCCGAAAGAGTTGGATATCCGGTTTTTTGCTGCGGGGGGATATAGGCCTGCTGATCAGGGACTAACTTTTTGCCGTTCGCTTTGACTTATGAGATATAGTCTGATAAAATTTAAGGATAATATGCGAGGTTTCGGCGAAAGACCGCTTTCTAGCGCGCCGCGCGGTGAATGGTTCGCGTTTTTAAGGATGGATAAGGAGTGGTTCGGTTTTGTGGGGGTTTCTTAAGCGATTTTTAGGGGATAATAACGATAAAGAAATTAAGCGCATGCAGCTTACGGTCGATAAGATTAACAGTCTCGAAGCGGGACTGAGGGAGGTCAGCGACGCGACGCTCGCCGGGAATACGCAGAAGTTTAAGGAGCGGTTGGCGGCGGGGGAAACACTGGACGATATTTTGCCGGAGGCATTCGCGGTTTGTCGGGAGGCATCGCGCCGCGTGCTGGGGATGCGCCATTTTGATGTGCAGCTCATCGGCGGCATGTGCCTGCACGAGGGTAAGATTGCCGAGATGAAGACGGGCGAAGGCAAAACGCTGGTGGCGACGCTGCCGGTTTATCTGAACGCTTTGACCGGCAAGGGCGTTCACATGGTCACGGTGAACGATTATCTGGCGCGGCGCGACAGCGAGTGGATGGGGCATCTCTATAAGTTCCTCGGCCTTTCCGTGGGGCTTATCGAGCATGATATGGATTTTCCCGCGCGCAAGTTCAACTATAGTTGCGACGTGACTTTCGGAACGAATAACGAGTACGGCTTTGATTATCTGCGCGATAACATGGTCATTTCCCCGGATCAAATGGTACAGCGCGAGCTTCATTTCGCTATCGTCGACGAGGTGGACAGTATCCTTATCGACGAGGCGCGGACGCCGCTCATCATTTCGGGACCGGGCGCGAAGTCGACCGAGGTATACGCCCGTATGGCGCAGGCGGTGGCTACACTGAAGCCGGGCGTCGATTATACGGTCGACGAAAAGCAGAAAACGGTGGCGCCCAGCGACGAGTCGGTCCATAAAATCGAAGCGATGCTGAACGTAAAGAACCTTTATGCGCCGGAGAACATCGAGTATTCGCACTGCTTCACGGCGGCGCTTCGGGCGAAGGCGATCATGCACCGGGACCGCGATTATGTGGTGAAGGGCGAGGAAGTCATTATTGTCGACGAGTTCACCGGCCGTCTGATGTATGGCCGCCGCTACTCGGACGGGCTTCATCAGGCCATCGAAGCGAAGGAGGGCGTGAAGATTCAGCGCGAGTCCCAGACGCTGGCGACAATCACCTTCCAGAATTATTTCCGCATGTATGCGAAGCTCGCCGGAATGACGGGAACGGCCAAGACGGAAGAGAACGAGTTTCTTAAGATCTATAAGCTGCCGGTCATCGTGGTGCCGACGAATAAGCCGGTGATCCGCGTGGACGAACCGGATCTCATTTTCAAGACGAAGCGGGCAAAGTACCGGGCGGTTGCTCGGGCGGTCGACGAGATTCACGCCACGGGGCGGCCGATCCTTATCGGTACGACGTCCATTACGCAGTCGGAAGAATTGAGCGAGCTTCTGAAAAAGCACGGCGTGCCGCATAATGTGCTGAACGCCAAGTATCACGAGAAGGAAGCGGAAATCATTAAGGACGCGGGACAAAAGGGCGCGGTCACGATCGCGACGAATATGGCGGGGCGCGGCACCGATATTATCCTCGGCGAGGGCGTTAAGGAGCTGGGTGGGCTTTACATCATCGGTACGGAGCGTCACGAGTCGCGGCGTATTGATAATCAGCTCCGCGGTCGCTCAGGGCGTCAAGGCGATCCCGGATCGTCGCGGTTCTATCTGTCGCTGGAGGACGATCTTTTGCGGCTCTTTGCCGCCGACAATATCGCCGCCGTTATGGACAAGCTGGGCATGGAGGAGGACGATCCCATTGAGCATAGCCTTATTACCCGCTCCATCGAACACGCCCAGAAGAAGGTGGAAGCGCGGAATTTCGATATGCGTAAGAACGTCCTCGAATACGACGACGTGATGAACCAGCAGCGCGAGGTCATCTACG
>CAJPUA010000197.1 GCA_905373705.1 uncultured Schwartzia sp.
AAACGTCGTGCAGACGATCAAGAAGCTCAAAGCGGCGGGATTTTGGGTGGCCGGGGCGGATATGGACGGCACGCAGGTTTATTATGAAGCTGATTTTACCGGCGCGCTGGTTCTGGTGATTGGCGGGGAAGGGCGGGGCCTCTCCCGGTTGACGAGGGAAAACTGCGATTTCCTGGTGCGGCTCCCCATGGCGGGGCATATCAATTCTCTCAACGCCTCGGTCGCAGGGGCGATTCTTCTTTACGAAGCGCTGCGGCAGCGTCTGGTAAAGCCGCGTCTCTGACGAAAGGTCTTTTTATGAAGCGGAACCGAGAGTGTTTTATCTTAGATGGGTATAATGTAATCCACGCTTCGACGGAACTTGCCCGAGTAGCGGAGCACGAGCTGGCGGAGGCTCGCGACCGGCTCGTTCACTTGATGACAGAGTATGGCGCTTTTGAGCAGTACGAGGTGACGATTGTTTTTGACGCTTTGTTTACCACGGACGAAGCACACGAAGAGAGGCGCGCGCCTTATCTCACTGTTCTTTATACTGCGGCGGGAGAGACGGCGGACAGTCGGATCGAGCGGTTGGCTTATGAGTTAGCGCGGGCGGGGCGCGAGGTCCATGTCGTAACCTCGGACGGCGCGGAGCAGGGCGTTATTTTAGGCGCGGGGGCCTATCGCCTGCCTTCCCGGGAGCTTTGGCGGCGCGTACGAAAATTTCAGGAAAAGCTGAAAAAAGAGTATTTAGTCCCGAACGACCCTAAAATCGCCCGCAGTGAGCTTTCCGCCCGCATCGATAAGGGCGTGGCGGCGCAGCTTGATTCGCTTCGCCGGCGGCGGGATTAGGAATTAAGCGTTCTTTTTCCGTGGAGAATCCTTGACGTACGTGGCTTCGTACTGTATAATTAGCTTCATAGCACAGCTATAAGGCATGTTCAAATGTTCTTATAGGACTGGGAGGATGATCGGGTTGGACGCGGACGCAAAGAGGGAAGAGCGGGAAAATATCGGCAGCGAGTTTGACCGCCTGACCGATGAGGAGATTGTCGTTGCGGTCAAGGACAGTGAAGATCAAGCGGCGCAGAATTATCTGATCAATAAGTACCGGAATTTCGTGCGGGCTAAGGCACGGTCGTATTTTTTGATCGGCGCTGATCGGGAGGATATTATCCAGGAAGGAATGATTGGTCTTTATAAGGCTATTCGTGACTTCCGCAACGATAAGCTGTCATCTTTCCGGGCTTTTGCCGAGCTTTGCGTGACGAGGCAGATTATTACCGCCATTAAGACGGCGACGCGGCAGAAACATATCCCGCTCAATTCGTACATTTCCCTCAATAAACCGATTTACGACGAAGATTCCGATCGGACGCTTCTCGACGTATTATCCGGCGCGCGGGTTTCCGACCCCGAGGAACTGGTCATCAGCCGGGAGGAATTTGGCGATATTGAAGGAAAAATGGAGGAGATCCTGAGCGATCTTGAGTGGAAGGTCCTCATGTCGTATCTCGACGGTAAATCCTATCAGGAGATCGCGGCGGAGCTCCGGCGCCATGTAAAGTCCATTGACAACGCGCTCCAGCGGGTCAAGCGAAAGTTGGAAAAGTATATGGAAAACCGGGGCAATGATATTAATCTCAGTACGATTTACCGGGGGCTGACCTCGATTAACCGACGGCTGCACGATTTGGAGTGAATAAGAAAAAGGGAGCCTCTAAGGCTCCCTTTTTTACCAGAGGACGAAGCGTGTTTTGTAAGGCAAGTTGTAAAATAAAAAGGCTTGCATTGCGCAAGGCGGCGATGTATACTAGTTTTCGTAGTCGTTTTTAATAACGAAGGCCATTTGTTTCTTCGCGAAAATATATTGGCCGGAGAAGGAGAGAATGAGCTATGACGACGGAGGCAAAGCGCGCTCTTTCGTTGAAGAAAATAGAGAGATTACGGCGGTTATCAGGTTTTTGTGCCTGATAGCCGCTGTTTCATATCAAGCGTCCTGTCTTTTGTATACATAAAATTATGAAAGAAATAAGAAGGGGGTTCGATTCTGATGGGAGAATATGGCGGATTAGGCGTCTTTTTTATCGTAGCGCTGATTTTTCCCGTGGCCGCGCTGATCCCGGCGTTTTTGCTCCAGCCGCGCCAGCCGGGGGGCGAGAAGCGTATTCCCTATGAGTGCGGCGTTGATACGGAGGGCAAAACGTATGTCCAGTATCGGGTCGGCTATTTCCTGTACGCATTGATTTTTATTGTTTTTGATATCGAGGCCGTTTTCCTCTATCCGTGGGCAGTGCGTTTCGGAGCGCTCGGTCTGTTCGCCCTTTTTGAGATGTTCGTTTTCATCGGAATTTTGGCGCTCGGTCTCTGGTACGCGTGGAAGAAAGGGGCTTTGTCATGGAAGTAAGGGATCTGGTACCGCCGATACTGAAGGATAACGTCGTGGTGACGACGATAGATTCGCTGTTCAAATGGGCGCACGGAAATTCGATATGGCCGCTTTCTTCGGGGCTGGCCTGCTGTGCCATCGAGATGATGAGTACGGCGGCGGCGCGGTTCGATCTCTCGCGGTTTGGCTATGAGGTTTTTCGCCCGTGTCCCCGACAGGCAGATCTTCTCATTGTAGCGGGGACGCTGACGTGGAAGATGACGCCGCCGCTCATTCGCCTTTACGAAGAAATGCCGGAGCCGAAATACGTCATCGCCATGGGAAGCTGCGCTATCGCGGGTGGACCCTTTGCCGATTCGTATTCCGTGGTGCCGGGCATTGACGAGGTGCTGCCGGTAGATGTGTATATTCCCGGCTGTCCGCCGCGTCCTGAAGCGCTGATTGACGGCATGCTGAAATTGAAGGAAAAGATCATGCACCCGGAGCGGGTCGAGCTTAGCGATCCGCAGCGAAAGGGGCAGGTGGCGAACGGATGAAGAATTATATTGACGCGGTGCGGCTGACGGCGCTGAAAGAGAAATTTTCAGCCGTCGAATATGACGCGGCGGAAGAGCGGCCCGCCGTTTATGTTCCGGCGGAGAAGCTGGCAGAGGTTCTGCGTTTTCTCAAAGAAGACGAGCGATTCGCTTTTAACCGGCTGGAGAATTTGACCGCTGTGGATTATAAGACGTATTTTGAGATGGTGTACCATCTTTTCTCCTGGGGCGAACGTAACGATTGGCTGACGGTTAAAGTGAAGCTCGATCATGACGCTCCTACAGCGCCGTCGGTTACCGGGGTGTTTCCCGGGGCGGAGTTTGAGGAGCGTGAGGTTTACGACCTTATGGGAATCAACTTTACCGGTCATCCTGACTTGCGGCGCATTTTGCTGGCCGAGGATTTCAGCGGACACCCCCTGCGCAAAGACTATAAAGCGGTTGCGCCGCAAGTCAGGATGACC
>CAJPUA010000198.1 GCA_905373705.1 uncultured Schwartzia sp.
AGTTCTAAAACTGCCGCCGCGGTTTATTCCATTCCACTAATTTTGAGATTCGTTCCCATTTACTTTCATTTTCCGAAAATTTTCTTCTTTAGTATGGGCAAACGGGACTAAATTGTTTATAATGGGTTTTATACGCGTAGCGAATTTATTCGTGGGAGGAATTTCTATGCAAACTGAGCCGCAGGACGAATTTGAACTGACCCGCACGCTGGCTGAGGAAATTGAGCGGGTGCTTGACGCGCATGATCGCGACGCCACGCAGATCGTGGGGATCCTGCTGGACGTGCAGGATCTCATCGAACGGCAATACATTCCGGAAAAGGTCGCGTTTTTTATCGCGGAAAAGCTCCCCATTAAAGTATCCATCATCTACGACTGTCTTACCTTTTACGCCAGCCTGTCGGAGCGTCCCCGCGCCAAATACCCGGTGCAGGTATGTCGGTCGGTCGTCTGCCGGGTGAACAAGAGCGATTCGCTGCTCGATACCTTGCGCCGCCTGCTCAATATCGAGGTCGGCGAGGTTACTTACGACGGACGCTTCACCTTGGAAGAAGTCCCCTGCTTCGGTGCCTGCGATCAGGCTCCGGCGGTGCGCATTAACGGGCAGGTTTACGGCCACCTCGACCGTCCGGAAAAAGTACAATCCCTTTTGGCCCGATTTATTTAGGAAAGGAGCCGACGCGATATGAGCAGTGAAGTACGTTTTATCACAAAAAATTTTGATAAGTACGATCCCATGTCCATCGACGCCTATCTGGCCATCGGCGGTTTTTCCGCTTTGAAAAAGGCCGTTCTAATGGACGGCGAGGATATCGCCTCCCTGATCGGCGCGGCGAAAGTCAAGGGGCGGGGCGGCGCCGCTTACGACATGGGACGCAAATGGTCACAGGCGCGCGCTGTGCCGGGAGATCACAAGCTGACGATCTGCAACGCCGACGAAGGCGAACCATGTACGTTTAAGGATCGCGAAATCATCCGCCGCGATCCTTTTAACCTCATCGAAGCCATGATCATCGGCGGCTTTACGGTCCGGGCGCAGTACGGCTACATCTACCTGCGTGAGGAGTACCGCCATCTGCGCGATCGCCTGCGAAACGCCATCCGTCAGGCCGAAGAACATGGCTTTCTCGGTAACGACATCCTCGGCATCCCGGGCTTTAATTTCCACATTCATCTCTACTCGGGGGCAGGCGCCTATGTCTGCGGCGAAGGTACCGCTCTCATTCGCTCCATCGAAGGCAAGGCGGGACGACCGCGCATGAAGCCGCCGTTCATCAAGGTGAGCGGCGCTTTCGCTCTGCCGACCTGCGTCAATAACGTCGAGAGCTTCGCCATCGTGCCGCACCTGCTGCTCGACAGCGACGGCGTCTATACGAGTCACGGCAGCGGCGAATCCATCGGTACGAAGCTGGTCAGCGTCGGCGGCAACGTTCGCCGCCCCGGCGTATACGAGATTCCGTTCGGTACGCCGGTGCGCGAGATCATCTACGATCTGGCGCAGGGAATCCCCGGTGGACACGCCCTGCGGCTTATCCAGTTCGGCGGCGCGTCAGGAAAGATTACCGACGCGCGGATTCTCGATGTCCCCTACACGTATGACGACCTCAAGGCCGCCGGAGTGACCGTCGGCTCGGGCGCTATTCTGGTTATCGACGACCGCACCAGCGTTCTTGATTTTCTCCGTATGACGCAGGCGTTCTTTTCTCACGAAAGCTGCGGCCAATGTACGCCGTGCCGCGAGGGGAATCTCCATCAGAAACTGCTCCTTGAAAAGCTGGCGCGCGGCGAAGCAACCCGCGAGGATGTCGCCCTGATGAAAAAAATCGGCGAGATCATGGAGCGCTCGTCCCTGTGCGGGCTCGGCGAGACGGCGCAGGCGGCGCTTCTCTCCGCCATGCAGATCTTTCCTGATACCTTTGCGGTGGGAGGCACTTACTAATGGAAACGGTTCATCTGAAAATAAACAATATCCCGCTCGAAGCGCCGAAGGGCACAAAGATCATCGAAGCGGCGAAGCTCATCAATATCGACATTCCTCATCTCTGCTATCATCCCGATCAACGGGTAAAGGCGCGCTGCCGCCTTTGCTCGGTGGAGGTCGCAGGGAAAAAGAAGCTTCTCGCGGCATGTTCCACTGAAGTCTGGGAAGGCATGGAGGTATTCACGGACACCCAGATCGTCCGCGATACGCAGGTTGGCATCTTGCAGCTCATCATGGCAGATCACAACGCCAGCTGCCTCACTTGCCCCCGCAACGAAAACTGCGACCTGCAGCGTCTCTGCACGCGGTTTAACATCCTTGATCCTCATCTGCCGAACGTGAACAAGAAGCATCCTGTCACTAATACCAACCCAAGCCTCGTGCGCGATCCTTCGAAATGTATCAAATGCGGCCGCTGTATCCGCGCCTGTAAAGACGTGCAGGGCATCGAAGCTCTGACTTTCGCGAACCGCAGCGATCAGATTATCGTCACAACGCCCTATCATCTCTCTATGGAAAAAACGGACTGCACCCTCTGCGGTCAGTGCAGCCTCGTCTGTCCCGTAGGCGCTATCGTTGAAAAGGACGATACGCAAAAGGTACTCGACGCTTTACAGGATCCAACCCTTCACGTTATCGTACAGACCGCTCCGGCGGTGCGCGTTTCCCTCGGCGACGCTTTTGGCCTCGCACCCGGCGCGATCGCTACCGGGCAAATGGTCACGGCGCTCCGCATGCTCGGCTTCGATCGGGTTTTTGACACGAACTTCGGCGCCGACCTCACCATTATGGAAGAAGGGGCCGAGCTTATTGATCGCCTGCAAAACGGCGGGGTCTTTCCCATGCTGACCTCGTGCAGCCCAGGCTGGATCAACTTCATCGAAAAACATTACCCCGAGCTGCTTTCTCATCTCTCGACCGCTAAATCGCCGATGAGCATGTTCGGCGCCATCGCCAAGACCTATTACGCCAAGGCGGTGGGCGTTCCCGTCGAGCGGATCTTTACCGTCTCCATCATGCCCTGCACCGCGAAAAAATTCGAAGCGGCGCGGCCGGAAATGGGACGCGACGGGCATCCAGACGTAGACGCCGTACTGACGACGCGCGAGCTGATAAAGCTCATCAAATACGTCGGCCTGAATTTCGAGAATCTGCCGGAAAGCGCATTTGATTCGCCGCTCGGCACCGGCTCCGGCGCGGGCGCGATCTTCGGCGTGACCGGCGGCGTCATGGAAGCCGCGCTCAGGACCGTCTACGAAAAGCTCACCGGCAACGAAGCGAAGCCGCTCGAATTTGAGACGGTTCGCGGCTTCGATAATCTCAAGGAAGCCTCCATCGACATCGGCGCTAAAAAGGTCAAGGTCGCC
>CAJPUA010000199.1 GCA_905373705.1 uncultured Schwartzia sp.
GGCGGACGTGGTGCGCCGCGTGCTGGCGGGAGAAGGTATGAGGCAGGAGTGAGTGATATGAACACGAGATTTACGTCCCGCGCCGTGAAGGCGCTGAAATTTGCGCAGTATGAGGCGCAGGATATGGAGCAGAATTTTATTGGTACGGAGCATATTTTGCTGGGGCTTTTGCATGAGGACGAGGGCGTCGCGGCGCGGGCCCTGTCGGTGCTGGGCGTCGACCTGAACACGGTGCGCGAGCGAGCGGAAGGAGCCATTGGCGCGGAGGCGGACGAAGGCTCCGATAATCCCTATTATACGCCGGGGGCTAAGCGGGCGATGGAGCTGGCGCTGGACGAGGCCAGAAGCTTTGGCCATAGTTACATTGGTACGGAGCATATCCTGCTGGGGCTTTTGCGCGAGCATGATAACGCGGCGGCGCGCGTTCTGCTCGCTTTGGGCGCAAACCTTAACGCGGTGCGCCGGGCGGTGGCAAATCTTCTGGATGGAGCGTCGGAGGAGGATGAGGACGAGGAGAAGACCGGCAGGACGCGGGGTGAAAAAAAGACGTCGACGCCGCTTCTCGATCGTTACGGACGCTCGCTGAACGATATGGCGGCGCAGGATAAAATGGATCCCGTTATCGGTCGGGAAAAGGAGATTCAGAGGGTTATTCAGATTTTGTCGCGCCGGACGAAGAACAATCCGATCCTCATCGGCGAGCCGGGCGTGGGCAAGACGGCTATCGCCGAAGGACTGGCGCAGGCGATCGTCGCGGGTACGGCGCCTTATATGCTGGCGGATAAAAGAGTTATGTCGCTCTCGATGGCGTCCATCGTGGCGGGAGCTAAGTACCGCGGCGAATTTGAGGAGCGCCTGAAAAGTATCATCGAGGAGATTCGCCGGGACGGCAAGGTGATCCTGTTCATCGACGAGCTGCACACGCTTATCGGAGCGGGGGCGGCGGAAGGATCCATCGATGCGGCGAATATTCTGAAACCGGCGCTGTCGCGCGGCGAAATCCAGATTATTGGCGCGACGACGCTCAAGGAATACAAAAAATATTTTGAGCGCGACGCGGCGCTGGCGAGGCGTTTTCAGACGGTCATGGTGGACGAGCCGGGGATTGAGGGCGCAACCCGTATTCTGCAAGGGCTGCGGGATAAATATGAGGACTTTCATCGGGCGAAGATTACCGATGAAGCGATCGAGGCGGCGGTCAAGCTGTCGCATCGTTACATCACCGATCGTTTTCTGCCGGATAAAGCGATCGACCTGATGGATGAGGCGGCTTCCAAGGTACGAATGAGAACCATGGGGCAGCCGGAAAGCGTCAAAGCGCTGGAAAAAGAACTGGCGGATCTGCGCACGGAAAAAGAAGCCGCCAGCAACGCGCAGGAGTACGAGAAAGCGGCTCAGCTGCGCGATCGGGAGAGCGCTATTAAGGAAGAACTGGAAAAAGCCAAAAAAGAATGGCAGCAGGGTGAGAGACGGTCAATCGTTGTGGACGCGGAGGATATCGCCAAAGTCGTCGGTCTGTGGACACGGATCCCGGTGCGCCAGATCGCCGCAAAGGAGTCGGAGCAGCTCTTGCATCTGGAGAAAATCCTGGGTAAGCGGGTCATCGGGCAGAAAGAAGCGGTGAACGCAGTGGCAAAAGCGATCCGGCGCGCCCGGGCGGGGCTTAAAGACCCGAAGCGCCCCATCGGCTCGTTTTTGTTCCTCGGGCCGACGGGCGTCGGGAAAACGGAGTTGGCGCGCACGCTGGCGGGCACTTTGTTCGGCAGCGAGGACAATATTATTCGTTTTGATATGTCCGAATACATGGAGAAATTTACCGTGTCGCGCTTAGTAGGCGCGCCGCCGGGCTATGTCGGCTATGAGGAAGGCGGCCAGCTCACCGATGCGGTGCGCCGTAAGCCCTACGCTATCATCCTGCTGGATGAGATCGAGAAGGCGCATTACGACGTGTTTAATATTCTGCTGCAGGTGCTGGAAGACGGACGCCTTACGGACAGTCAGGGGCGTACGGTGGATTTCAAGAATACCGTCATCATTATGACCTCGAATGTCGGAGCTGGGTTCCTTAAGGACGAAAGCCCCCGCGTCGGCTTTTTGACGAAAGACGAGTCGCCGGAAAGCGGCGCTGAGCAGGCGAAAAAGCGCGTGCTGGGCGAGGTCCGTAAGGTATTTAAGCCGGAGTTTTTGAACCGGATCGATGAGACGCTGGTCTTTCATCCGCTGGGCAAGACCGAGCTGGGGGCCATCGTTGATATCTTGCTGGGCGATGTGCGCCAACGGCTGGCGGAAAAGGAGATTCGACTGGAGATCAGTCCTGCGGCAAAGGCGCAGCTCATCGCGAAAGGAACGGATTTCCAGTATGGAGCGCGTCCTTTGAAGCGCGCGATTCGCAAATACGTCGAGGACGTTATCGCGGAAATGCTGCTGGCGAAAAAGTTCCGGGCGGGCGATACGCTTTACATCAAGAAAACGGATGGCAAACTGGAGTTTGTGAAGAAAAGCGACGGTGTGAAAGAGAGCGCTCATGCGCCGGCAAAATAAGCTGGCGGTCAAGGGCGTGACGGCGCGGTTGGGCAATTTTCTGCTGAACTTTGCCGTGGCGGTGCTGTGGCTTTTGCGCCGGACGGGACAGCGCGTTTTCGGCGGGGAGAGAAAAGAGCGGCGCGCCGGGAAACGTATTTGACGCCGTGAGAACGAAGGATTTACCGATACGTTGAGAAGAAAGGGGAAGGGTGATGGCGAAGCGGAAAACCGCTTATGTCTGTCAAGCCTGCGGCTATGACTCGGCGAAGTGGCTGGGACGTTGCCCGGGCTGCGGCGCGTGGAATACGATGACGGAGGAGCCGCAGGTGACGGCGAGGGAAGAGAAGGGGCTGCGTCTGGGGATTTCCTCCGCCGCGCCGCCGCAACCGATCGCTGAGGTCAAGACGGAGGATCTGCCGCGCTTTCTGACCGGCTCCGAGGAGCTTGATCGGGTGCTGGGGGGCGGCGTCATTCCCGGCTCGATGGTACTCATCGTCGGCGATCCCGGCGTCGGTAAGTCGAGCCTGACGCTTCGGGTCGCGGCGGAAGTGGCGCGAAAGGATCGATCAGTGCTTTATGTGACCGGCGAGGAAAGCACGCGGCAGATCCGGATGCGTGCCGATCGCCTCGGGGCGCTGGCGGACAAGCTCTACGTCGTCAGCGAAACAAATCTCGATACGATCGTTCTGCACATGGAGAAGCTAAAACCGGAACTGGTGATTATCGACTCCATTCAGACGATCTTCCGTCCCGACATTGAAAGCGCGCCGGGGAGCGTGAGCCAAGTCCGCGAGTCCAGCGCAGAGCTCCTGCGCGTGGC
>CAJPUA010000200.1 GCA_905373705.1 uncultured Schwartzia sp.
AAAGCAGGCAATGCGGAAGCCCGACATGGAGGAAAAAGCCCAAAACATCATAAAACGTCACGACTCATCCGCTCCCTTCGCCAAAATAATAGCGCCGATCATCGCGATCAACAGCAATACCGCCGCCACTTCAAAGGGCAGAATATACTTTGTCAGCATGAGATCAGCCAGGCCGGTCACCGTATCACCTAAATCAACCGGCTGTGAAGAAAACGGCGAGAGCAGCGCGACGCCCGCCATGATAAGGCCAAAGAAACCGGCAATGATCAGCGCTCCCGCCTGAACGAGGAGGCCGGCGGAAGGATTAGAGCACGCCATACCTTCGCGCCGTGTCAGCATGATCGCCATGACGATAAGAATCGCCACCGCCCCACCGTAGACGAGAAACTGCACCGCTCCCATGAAGTCCGCCGCCAAAAAAATATAAAGACAGCCAATCCCAAGGAAAGAGGCGGTCAGCGACAGGGCGCTGTGGACGACATTGCGGAAAAACACCACGCCCAGCGCGCCTAAAAGCGCCACCGTGCCCAAGGCGTAAAAAACGCCTGTCGTTATAAGCTCCGGCACGCCTAAGGACGTCGCCAGCTCCATGCCTCCGTTGACCAGCGCATGGAGACCTTGCAAAAGCTCATTCACGGGCGCTCACCTCCGTTTCAGACGCCGACGCTTCAACGGGCGGTCTCGCAGGCGGCACCGCTTCGTTCGCAGTTTGCCCCGGTGACTCTTTTCTCGTCACTTCTGTTGCCGACGGCTTTACCACGGTATTTCCCACGCTTTTTGCTTCCGTTGGCTCCGTCTCCGCCGGTTTTTCAGGCGCCGCCGCCGGCTTTGGCCGAGGCGCAGCGGGCGGCTTTGGATTCGCCGCCGCCTCCGCCATCGCTTGCTTTAGATAAGCGCGATCCTCATCTGTCAGCACATCGTGAGTCATATCGGCTTTATGCCAGGTTGAGATGGCATATTCCTTGTCCCATGACAGCGCTTTCGTAGGACAGGCCTCTACACAAAGATCGCAGTAAAGACAGCGTCCCATCTGATAGATATACTCCGACAAGTAACGTTTTTTATTCGCGTCGACGACTACCTTCAATTTCAGCGCCTGATTCGGGCAGGCCTGCGCGCAAAGCGTACAGGCAATACATTTTTTATATTCCAGCGCCAGATGACCGCCGCGAAAATGCTCCGTCATCGGTAATTTTTCCTCGGGATAGCAGAAGGTCGATTTCTTTCCGAAAAAGTGCTTCAACGTCACCCCAAGACCTGTGATAAGTCCTTTGCCAAACATACTTCTCCCTTCGCCTCCTTACATCCACCGGTAAAGGTAAACGCCGATCCCGGTGAACATCATATTGACGATAGCCAGCGGCAGAAGGACCTTCCAGCTAAAGGCCAGCATTTGGTCGATGCGAGTGCGTGGAAAGGTCCAGCGAAACCACATGAACACGAACACCATCACCAAAACCTTGAGCCAGAACCAGACGACGCCCGGCAAAAAAGGCCCCTGCCAACCGCCGAGGAAAAAGGTCGTCGCCAAGATCGACACGGAGAGAAGATTCGCGTATTCCGCCAGGAAAAACAGCGCCCAACGCATCCCGCTATACTCCGTGAACGGCCCGGCGACAATCTCCGACTCATCTTCGACGAGATCAAAGGGCGTCCGGTTCGTTTCCGCCGTCGCCGTAATTAAAAAGATAACGAAGGCGATGGGCTGAAGGAAAACGAACCAGACATGTTCGCCCTGCGCCGCCACAATATCGCTCATTTTAAGCGAGCCGGAAATCATAACGATGCCCAGGAGGGAAAAGACCATCGGCGCCTCGTAGGAAAGCATCTGCGCTACGGTGCGCATTCCGCCGATGTAAGCGTATTTATTGTTCGATGCGTAGCCACCCATAAGAAACGGCAGCACCGACTGCGAGGAAATCGCAAGCAGAAGGAATATCCCTACATTGACGTCAGCGAAGATCGCTCCCTTATCAAAAGGGAAAAAAGCATAAACCAGCGCTGAAGGAATGAACAGCAGCATTGGCGACAGTGCCCAAACGATACGATCGCAGCCAAGGGGAATAATATCCTCCTTGCTCAGCAGCTTGAGCATATCGGCAATCGGCTGCAAAACGCCGAACCGCCCGCCAACCCGGTTGGGACCCAAGCGAACCTGAATGAGCGCACAGACCTTTCTCTCGGCATAAGTAAGTACGATTGCCGCCGTCAAAATGACCCCGATTGCGGCGCCAATCCCGACAAATTTCATAAAAATATCAACCAGTGTTTCATTGCCCAGCACAAGGAAAAGAATTTCCCGAATCCAGCCGGCGGCGGTAACGACGACACCATTATTCAAGACTTCTTCCATCATCGCCGCCTCCTTCAGCAGTCAACTTCGCCCATCAGCGGATCGATCGCCGCGAACGCGGCCACAGAGTCGCCGATGAGATAACCCCGGCACATATCGTCAAGCGCCTGCATGTTGATAAACGACGGCCGGCGGATATGTACGCGATACGGCTTAGCCGAGCCATCGCTGACCATGTAAAAGCCCAATTCCCCCCGCGTACTTTCCGTTCGGCTGTAAACTTCTCCTTTCGGCGGACGCAAAACTTTCGGGAATTTCGCCATGACCGTCCCCTCGGGAAGATTATCCAGCGCCTGTCGGACGATCCTGGCACTTTCAAATATTTCGTTATAACGAACAAGAAAACGATCCCAGTTATCTCCATTTTTCCCCGTTGGCACATCAAACTCGAACTTGGGATAAGCGCCGTACCCGTCCACCTTTCTCAAGTCAAAAGGTACCCCCGCCGCTCGCAGATTCGGCCCCGTCATATTATGCGCCAGCGCCATTTCCGGCGTAAGCCGGGACGTTCCTTGCAGACGACGCTGGAAAATTTCGTTGCCGATCAGGATCTCCTCGTATTCCTTCATAAACTTCGGCACTTTGTCCAAGAACGCGCGACATTTCGGGATAAACTCGGCGGGAATATCGTGGTGAACGCCGCCGATACGAATATAATGAAAGGTCATGCGCGCCCCGCAGACGAGATCGAAAAGATCGAGAATATCCTCGCGGTCCCGGAAGGTATAAAGCATTCCCGTACTGGCTCCCAGATCGATCGCCAGGGATCCGATAAATACCAGATGACTTGCGATACGGTTCAGCTCCACCATAATGACGCGCAAATATTCCGCCCTTTCCGGCACCTCGATCCCAGCCAGTTCCTCCACCGCCCGGCAGTAGCCGAGATTATTGTTCATCGACGACACATAATCGAGCCGATCCGTAAAGGGGACGCCCTGAATGTACGTACGCGCCTCCAGGAGCTTTTCAATGCCGCGATGAAGATA
>CAJPUA010000201.1 GCA_905373705.1 uncultured Schwartzia sp.
ATTTTATCCTTTGGAAGCAAAATGGCATTGAATGTTGCAAAAAGAAATGCCCCGCGCTAAGCGCAGGGCATTTCTTTTTTCCGTCGATCTTAAAATCCGTCAAAGGACATTTCCGATCTTCGGTATTATCGTTTCATGGAGTGTACCGCTTTAAGACGCGCCAGCGCCCGTTGGAGCGCCAACTCAGCGCGCTCAATATCGATGTGAGCGTTCTCGCGCGGCGCGACGTGAAAGCTATGAATCCGCTCTTTCGCCCGTTCGTAAGCTTTCTGCGCCCGCAATTCGTCGATCTGAATGGGAAGCTCCGCGCAGGACGCTAATATCGTGATTTTATCCCGCTGGACTTCCATAAAGCCGCCCGCCACCGCGATAAGCTCTTCACGATCGACCAGCTTGACGCGCATCGCGCAGGGCAAAATCCCGGCGATCATCGGCATATGATGCGGCAATATACCCAGCTCGCCCGCCTGTGAGCGGACGACGAGCATATCGATATCGGCCTGATAGACCACCGCGTCCGGAGAAATTACCTCCAGCTTGATCGTAGGCATGGGATCATGCCTCCTCTTCTTTCAGCTTCCGCGCTTTCGCCACTGCCTCGTCGATCGTTCCGACCATGTAGAAGGCGTTCTCGGGCATATCGTCGTGCTTGCCTTCGAGGATTTCCTTAAAGCCGCGCACCGTTTCCTTGAGCGGGACATACTTGCCCGGCTGGCCGGTGAACTGCTCCGCCACCGCGAAGGGCTGCGAGAGGAAGCGCTGGATTTTGCGCGCCCGGGCAACCGTCAGCTTGTCGGCGTCGGAAAGCTCCTCCATGCCTAAGATGGCGATGATGTCCTGCAACTCCTTGTACTTCTGGAGCACCGCCTGCACCCCGCGGGCCACTTCGTAATGCTCCTCGCCGATAATGTTCGGATCGAGGATACGCGACGTGGAATCCAGCGGATCCACAGCCGGATAAAGGCCCAGCTCGGCAATCTGGCGCGACAGAACCGTCGTCGCGTCAAGGTGCGTAAACGTCCCCGCCGGCGCCGGGTCAGTGAGATCGTCGGCCGGGACGTAAACCGCCTGCACCGACGTAATGGAGCCTTTGTTTGTCGAGGTGATGCGCTCTTCCAAGGCGCCGATGTCCGTAGTCAGCGTCGGCTGATAGCCGACGGCCGACGGCATACGGCCCAGGAGTGCGGAAACCTCGGAACCGGCCTGAATGAAGCGGAAAATATTATCGATAAAGAGCAGCACGTCTTGGCCCTCGATATCGCGGAAATATTCCGCCATCGTCAGCCCCGTGAGACCGACGCGCATACGAGCGCCCGGCGGCTCGTTCATCTGGCCGTAGACCAGCGCCGTCTTGCTGATGACGCCCGACTCTGTCATTTCCGTCCAGAGATCGTTGCCTTCGCGGGTACGCTCGCCAACGCCGGCGAATACGGAATAGCCGCCGTGCTCCGTGGCGATGTTATGAATGAGCTCCTGAATGAGAACCGTTTTGCCGACGCCCGCGCCGCCGAAAAGGCCCGTTTTTCCGCCGCGCGAATAGGGCGCGATGAGGTCGACGACCTTGATTCCTGTTTCGAGGATCTGTGCCGAAGCGTCCTGCTCGTCAAATTTCGGCGCGGGACGATGAATCGACCAGAACTCCTTGTTGCCTACAGGGGCGGGATTATGATCAACCGTTTGCCCGAGGACGTTAAAGACGCGCCCCAGGCACTCCGGTCCCACCGGCACCTTGATCGGCGAGCCGGTGTCCTCCGCCTCCATGCCGCGCACCAAGCCGTCCGTCGAGCTCATCGCGATGCAGCGGGTAACGCTGTCGCCTAAGTGCTGCATGACCTCAACGACGAGGTCGATATCGATCTCACCGGATTTCCCCTTGATCGTGACCGCGTTCAAAATCTCCGGCAATTCGCCCAGAGGGAACTCGACGTCGACGACCGGTCCGATGACCTGTACTACCTTACCTTTAGCCAATGCTAGACCTCCTTACTTCAAGGCTTCAGCACCGCCCACGATCTCGCTGATCTCGCGGGTAATGTTGGCCTGACGTACTTTGTTATACTGCAAGTCCAGCTTTTTATTGAGTTCGGCGGCGTTATCCGTCGCGTTGCTCATCGCCGTCATGCGGGAGCTTAACTCGCTGGCCGCGGCCTGGAGCTGTGCCGCGTATATCATCGTGATCAGATACTGCGGCAAAAGATAGCCCATAACCTCGGGCGCGTTCGGCTCGAAAATATAGTCCGATTCGTCCATCTCGCTGTCCGCCGCCACATCCTCCTCGGAAAACAAATCTTCGCTCTCCGCGGACGCAGCTTTCTCAGACAAGCCTTCAAAGGGCAGGAGCTGGAACATTTCCGGCACCGAGTTAAGCGCCGAAACAAACCGGGTATAGACGATATGGACGACGCTGTATTCTCCGGACTGATAAAGCGCCGTGATCTCAGCCGCGATCGCCCGCGCCGTTTCAAACGTCGGCTTCTCGCTGATCCCGATGTAGTGCTTCACGATGTGATAGGCGCGGTTACGGAAATGCTCCTCCGTCTTGCGTCCGATCGTAATCAGGTCTGCCGCACCCTTATCCGGTATATGCGAAGCCGCCTCCTTGAAAACGTTGCTGGCATAAGCACCGGCTAACCCTTTATCGGAAGCGATGATCAAAAACAGCTCTTTCCCGCCCGGATGACTTTCCAATAGCGGGTGCTTGAAGTCGCCGACATGCGCCGCGACGTTTTCGACAATCTCCGCCATCTTCTTCGCGTAGGGACGGTTCGCAATCGCGGCTTGCTGCGCCCGGCGCAGGCGGGCCGCGGCGACCATCTTCATCGCCTTGGTGATCTGCTGAATATTTTTGACGCTTTTAATACGCCGACGTATACTTTGTAAACTGGCCATTAAAATTCACCTCGCGTCATCATGCCATCTTATAAGGAATCGTTTCCTTGAACTCCTCGATAGCTTTTTTGAGCGCGGCTTCAATATTGTCGTCGAGCTTCTTTTCCGCAGCAATTTCCTTACCGATTTCCAGGTGATTCTGGTACATGAACTTCAAAAAGTCCCTCTGGAACGTAACGACCTTATCCACCGCGATATCCGCCAAATAGCCGTGAACCGCCGTGTAAAGCACCATGACCTGATCCTCTACGGCGAGCGGCGAATACTGGGCCTGCTTTAAGGTTTCAACCATACGGGCGCCGCGATCCAGCTGATCCTTCGTCGTTTTGTCGAGATCGGAGCCGAACTGGGCGAAAGCCGCCAGCTCACGATATTGCGCCAGATCAAGGCGCAGCGTGCCCGAGACCTGCTTCATCGCTTTGATCTGAGCGCTGCCGCCGACACGGG
>CAJPUA010000202.1 GCA_905373705.1 uncultured Schwartzia sp.
CACGTCTGTGATTTCTTCTGCAAGCCGTTTCCGCGCCTTTACCTCGCCGAGTTTTTCGCAGCGTGAACAAGAAAGTCCCGCCGCCTCATTTACTACCTCCGAAATCTCCTCCGCTAATTTTTCTATCCACGCCAGCGTGGACGCATTTTTGAATTTCCTGCATGGAATTGGTTTAATCATTATTCTCGCCCTCTCTCTTGTTTAATTTGCCTTGCCACGTACGGGTCAAGCGGCACGTCCACAGACAGCGGCGTTATCGCAATCTCCACCCGTGGCCGAGAATTGTCTATCCCCGCAATCTCCGTTCCGTCCCAGCTCGTGATGATTCGGTCGTCGGAGAGCAGCCATTCTTTGACCGTCACCATTCGCCCACCGATCCTCTTCCGCTCGTCGCTGAGAATATCCGCCGTGGCTTGCATGAGGCCGACTAAGTCCGGCCAGTGCGCCCGGTCTTTGAGATAATAGCGACACGTCAGCCGCACCGGCAGCGTGTAGTGCGGCAAGCGCCCCATCGCCATCAGCGTTTCCCGGCAGTGCTTCTCGTATGCGCGATATGCCGCACTCGGCAACAAGCAGGCGTGACTTCGTACAACGACGGCGCTGTTCTTCTTCGTCGCGGGCTGTCCGGGGATAACGACGCTAAATGGCTTCATCCTGCTACGCCTCCCATACGCCGATCTTCGCCGCCTAAGAATATCCGCGTACACATGCCATATATCCGGCTCATGATACGCTGTCCCTGCATGTCGTCTATAACACGGCCTTCCCGGTCTACCGTCGCCATCCGCTCGATAATCTCATCCGGGGAAAAGTTACTCGTGACCACCGTCGCCAGACGTTCATTCAGCCGATAATTGACAATCGCGAAGAGCTGCTCTCCGACCCATTCCGTCATGCGTTCAGCGCCCAAATCGTCCAAAACCAAGAAGGACGCCTCTTTGACAGATTGCAACACTTCTTCCGTATCGCCGCGATGAAACGACGCCCGAATGTCGCCCAAGAGGTCAGGCACCGACGAGAACAGTACCGGCTTTCCCTGCCGCAACCGCTCGTTAGCGATAATAGCCGCCAGCTTCGTCTTTCCCGTTCCCCGGGGGCCATAGAGAAAGAGGCCCTGCCCGCTGTCGTCGCCAATAATCCAGCGTGCCGCCTTAACCGCTGCCGCATTTTCCTGCGTCTGGCGGTAGTCCTGAAAGGTGTCCTGCGCATACGCCATCGGCACCCGGGCGGATCGAACGAGCCGATTGATCCGTGCCTGTTCCCGGCGCTGGCGCTCCCATTTGCATATTTCCACGGCTTCCGTCACCCGGTCGCCCGCAATCGTCAAGACAGGGATCACCCCTCGAAGGCTCCCCTCCTGCCAGCACTTCCCCCGGCAGTTCCGGCACTTCTCCTGCGCCTCCTCCACTCTGAGGATCGCCTCTTGATACTGCTCCATCGCCTCCGGGCTGAGGTTGTACTTCCCACGGATAGACTTGACGCCTGTCGGCTTCTCTAAAATCGGCATAGCGATCCGCGTCTTGAGCCGCTCGACGATTGATTCCAGTGTTTCCACGTTGCTTCACCTCCTGTTTCAGGGCATAGAAGCCCTTCCACCCGTTCATCACCGTCTGATTGACAATGGCGATCGTTTCCTCGTCTCTCTTTGTCAGCTTGTCAAGCTGAGAGAGCGCTAACGTCAGCGCCCGGTCAGTGAGCGGCGCCTTTATTTTCCGCCGCATTTCCACAAACCCGGCCAAGGCCTCGGATAGCGCTTCGTTTTTTGTGTAGTCAGAAAGAGATGGGGACGCCCTTTTCGTTTTCGGGGTCTCTCTCGCGCGCGGCTGCGCGTTATGTTTTTTTAACCTAACCTTACCTAACCTAACCTTACCTAACCTAACCTTACCTAACCTATGCGGACAATCCGCCGACACTTGACCGCAATCTGCCGACAACTGTCCGTCACTTGTCGGACAATCCGCCGACACTTGACCGCAATCTGCCGCCGGCGCGTCGTTATTGGGTTCCTCGTCGGTTGTAAGACTGGCTTCCTCTTCTGTGTTATCTTCTTCTAATAAATTTTTATACAGACTTTCCTTTTTCCGGTCGGGACGTATTTTATTATTTTCGTCCCAATCCAAAATATGGGCGACAAAATCATCGTTGAGGATACGGATAAATTTATGCCCCGCCAATTCCTTGAGATCTTCTTCATTTGCCGCTGCCAGCCGCATGACGGAAAACGCCTCCACAATCCCCTCGTCATCTGCATTCATGACAAGGTGAAGATAAAGCGCTTGTGCCGACGCTGGCATACGTAAAAACCTCGCCGATGAAATTATTCGCTTAGAAAACATCCGCCGCTCTGCCATGTTCTTTTCCTCACTGTGCCATCGTTTCCGGGAATGGGATCATTTGTGCAGCCTGTTTCGCTGCGTCGCTATCGACCGGGTCCTTATTAGCTGTCGGTTCTTTGCCGAACAAGCTCATCTGCGCCCGCTGTCCGCTGATGTATCTGCGCGCCTCAGCTTCTAACTCCCGCAGCCTTTCTACTGTACCGTCCGTAAAAGATACATGCGCTCCTTCCGCATTCTTTCGGCACCAGTGCAGAGGCGTATTTACAGCGACCTCTTCTTTAGTTCCCGGTAAATACAGTGTAGACGTAATAATTGCGCCCATGTTGCCAGCTGCGTCATACTTAAATGCCACAGCCAGCGGAGTGATACGATCTTCAAAGAGTTCCCGCGGAAGTTCCAGAATTTCGCACACCGACGGGATTAACATATCAAGTGCATTGTAAAATTCAGGTGCCGCCTCTTCGCTTGATAAAAGTTTTACCGCGTCAAATTGCCCGTCGCGCTGAATCAAATACTCAACCAAAATCTTGTTGTCAGCTTTTTGATATTTGATTTTGTTCACTGTGATTTTGTTGTTCATGTTATTGCCTCCTTTATTCTCTTAATTACCCAATTTGCGCACGGCTGCGCCATGCCGTTGCCCAGCGCTTTATACCGCACCGTGTCGCTGCCGCCCTCGGTGTAGCCGTCAGGTAAGCCCTGCAGGCGTTCCGCCTCTAAAGGTGTCAGCCTGCGCACTGTAGCCGCGCCTAACACGCACTGCTGGTCGTGCGTACAATTCAGCGCCCCCACCTTTTCCTGCAAGTGTGCTTGATTAAGCTGCCCGTTCCCGACGCAGTGAACGACCGGCACTTGATTGCCGCCTGTCCCCATCCGCGCGTTGAGCGTCGGCGTAGCGCCTTCTTTGGCCGGGCGCATAACTTCATCCGCGTGCGTCATGTCGTAGATAGCGACATGTTGCGGC
>CAJPUA010000203.1 GCA_905373705.1 uncultured Schwartzia sp.
ATTTCACCCCAAGCAGAGGAAATCGCCGCCCGGATCATGGCACGTATCGGGCGGGGCGTGACGGTGCTCGATGGACGCGGTGCGTTTACCCGGGAACACAAGGATATTTTGTTTATCATCGCCAGCCTGACACAGGTCAGCACGGTGAAATTCATCGTGGACTCATTTGATCCGGCGGCATTTATGATCGTATCCGATACGTCCGAGGTCATGGGGCGCGGCTTTACGATGGAAAATTGCCTGCAAATGGAGCAGCGCCGCCATTTGGAAGAGCTGCGACAAAAAGACGAGGCGGAAAAAAGAAAGGAGAAATAAGACGCGTTTACTTGCTCAGGGGACGCGGCGATCAGGAAAGAGAGGGGAAGAAATGGTAAGTTCGTTGAAAGTGCTGGTGGAGGATACCGGTTCGGAACATCTGGCGCTGGGAAAGGAACATGGACTATCCCTCTATGTAGAAACACCCCAGTCACGGTTCGTTTTTGACTGCGGCGCGAGCGGATTGGCGTGGCGGAACGCGCCGTTTATGGGCGTTAATCTAATGCAGGTCGAGTTCGCAGCGATCAGTCACGCGCATTATGACCATGCCGGGGGTTTTCCTTCGCTTTTAGAGCGGGTGAAGGTGAAAAAGCTCTACACAGGGCGCGGCTTTTGGGAGGAAAAGTTTGCCCAGGCGGAGGAAGGGGGGAAATATACATATCTGGGAGCGGGCTTCACTGAGGAAGATTTACGGAGGTGGCAAGTGGAACAAATTCCCTGTGATGAAATTCGATCTCTCGACGATGCGGCATGGCTTATGGGAAATTTCCCGCGACGCGAAGCGATGGAGACGATCCCTGAGCGCTTTGTCTGTGGAGCGGATAAGCACCGGGATGATTTTGGCGATGAGATTTGCCTCGTCCTGCGGGAAGGGGATGGCGTGGCAGTCATTACCGGCTGCTCACACCCGGGGATTTTAAATATGGTGAAAGCGGTTCATGAGCGGCTCCATCTTCCCGTGCGAAGCGTCGTCGGAGGGACACATCTTAAAGAGGCATCCACCGAGCGCATTGATCGAACCCTGGCGAAACTTCGGGTGATGGGGCTTCGCCGCATGGCGCTGTGCCATTGCTCCGGCGATGCGGTGCGGGCACGGCTAAAAGAAGACGCTGTGGCGGGTTGTCCGCTCTCAACGGGCGATATGATGGATTTTTAAGGTGTAAAGGAGGAATTACTATGTCAGGCTTATTTATGGGCTCGGTTATTGTTCTGGCGGTAATCATTATGATCGTCGCAATCAGTAAATTCAAACAGCATCCCTTTGTTGTCATGGTGCTTATTTCCATCTTTGTCGGTCTTGTCTGCGGGATGCCGGCGGATAAGGTTATTGCTACGGTAAAAGGCGGATTTGGGGGAATTTTATCAAGTATCGGGATCGTCATCGTCGCCGGAACGATCATTGGGACGATTTTGGAGAAAACCGGCGCGGCGCTCGTCATGGCTAATACGATCCTGAGCGTCGTCGGTAAAGCGCGCTCCGTTTTGACGATGAGCCTTACTGGTTATGTGACGGGGATTCCTGTGTTTTGCGATTCAGGTTTCGTCATTTTATCGCCGATCGCCCGGGCGCTTGCCGCTCGCTCGAATACGTCACTGGCGGTCATGGGGACGGCGCTTTCCTCAGGTCTCTACGCGACTCACTGCCTTGTACCGCCGACGCCGGGGCCGATCGCAATGGCGGGGACGTTAAACGCCGATCTGGGCATGGTTATTGGGGTAGGACTGATAACCTCCATTCCCGCGATGCTGGCGGGACTCATTTACGCGAAAAAAGTCGCGGTAAATTATGATATTCCGGCCAACCCAGAATTTACCGTGGAGCAACTTATGGAAAAGTACGGCAAATTGCCGAGCGTGGCGCATAGTTTTGCGCCGATTCTGTTGCCGATCCTGCTCATCGCTGGAAAGTCGGTGGCGGATTTCCCTTCTCAACCGCTGGGTGCCGGGGCGCTCAAAACCTTCGTTTCATTTATTGGCGATCCGGTCATTGCGCTTCTTATCGGTATCTTTTTGGCGATGACACTGATTCCTGGCTCAGAAAGTGAAAATAAATTCGAATGGATGAGCCAAGGCGTGCTTAATTCAGCGTCCATTCTCGTTATTACCGGCGCAGGAGGAGCCTTCGGGGCGATCCTGAAGAGTCTGCCGCTGGCGGACGCTCTTTCTTCTACGCTGTTGTCGCTTTCTATCGGCGTATTCCTGCCGTTCATTATATCGGCTCTTCTCAAGACGGCGATGGGCGCTTCAACCGTCGCGATGATCGTGACCTCGGCGATGGTCGCGCCGATGATGCCGTCTCTTGGCTTTGAGACGGAGATCGGCAAGGCGCTCGTCATCATGGCGATCGGTGCGGGTTCAATGTGCGTTTCCCACGCGAATGATTCCTATTTCTGGGTCGTTTCCCAGTTTTCGGATATGACGACAAATGTCGCCTATAAGTGCCAGACCGGCGTCACGTTCGTTGAAGGTATCGTTACCGTCGTTTTTGTGTACATCATGTCGCTGGTATTTTGCTAAGATAAGGGGAGCGCCATGAAAAAGGCAGTGATTATCCCTGATTCCTTTAAGGGGACGCTCACTTCGCAAGAAGCGGCGAGCATTATGGGGGAGGAAGTCGAAAAAGCTTTTCCCCGGGCTCAAATAGTGCGGATACCGGTGGCTGACGGCGGCGAAGGAACCGTGGAGGCATTTTTGACCGCTGCAGGCGGAAAACGAGTGGAAACAACGGTGCAAGGGCCGTTTTTCATGCCGACACCTTCCTTTTACGGCCGTTTGCCCGACGGTACGGCGGTCATTGAGATGGCCGCTGCCGCGGGACTTCCTCTGGCTGGCGAGCGTCGAGAAGTGGAAAAGACGACGACCTTCGGTGTAGGCGAGCTTATGTATCACGCGCTGGAAGGTGGAGCGAAGCGAATTGTTTTGGGGCTGGGCGGCAGCGCGACGAACGATGGCGGATGTGGCGCGGCGGCGGCACTAGGCGCGATATTCACTGACAATGAAGGGCGTTCTTTTGTGCCAACGGGAGCGACGCTCAAAAATATTGCCCATATTGACGTAGGCGAGTTGCGACGTCGTTTGGAGGGCGTTGATGTGACGGTGATGTGTGACATCGATAATCCTTTGTGCGGGAAATATGGCGCGGCGGCGGTATTCGGTCCTCAAAAAGGCGCGGACGCAGTAATGGTTCGTTATCTGGATGAGGGACTTTCTCATTTGGCGATGTGCATGCGGCGCGATCTGGGCG
>CAJPUA010000204.1 GCA_905373705.1 uncultured Schwartzia sp.
CGTCTCATCCTGCTGGATAGAAAAATCCTGCCAGCCGACAATATTATTCGTCTCTGCCCCGGTAACCGTCATAGTCTTTGTTGCCGCATTGACGCTGGACGCAGCAGTTCCCTCCATGCCCTGCGGCATCCCATAGGCCACCTGCGGCACAATACTCACCGCGCCCGCCATCAAGGCGATCGTCACCTGGCGTGCCAGCCATTTCTTATCCGCCGAATTACTCATTTTCTCTCACTCCAATTTGCAGCAACACTTTTCCATTTTTTATAATCTGATTATAACCTGCCCGCGGGCAACGACTCAAGGGTCTATAGACCTATAAAAAGAATGGTTATAAGTTTCACACAAGCCAATGGCCCTTCTTATTTATCTCAACAAGAAGGGCCATTGCTACATCTAATTCGTATATAGAAATCTGTATCCAAAGATTTCGCTGCCATAAGATTATCTATATCCCATAGCACGATATGTAACGGTTCGCTACCACCTCACATGACTGCTGGAAAGCATCAAATAAAGCAAGACCTTCTTTTCTAAAGAATTTTTCAATTTTATTCATACTCTTCCTATAGGCATCAACAAAGTCCGCTCTCTTCCCTTGATTAATCTTATCTATCTTATCCGCCATTCGCAAAATAGCTGCTTCCAGTGCCCTCTTACGAAAAGGAGCAAATTTACCCTTATGAGCTTTTATTACAGAACAACGCTTATTTAACCCCTTATTCAAGGAAAAATACCATGATAACATTTTTTTAGCTTTTTTATGATGGCGCTTTTTCCCAAAGTGAAATTTGGCAATATCATGAAATAGTGCTGATTGATACAACATTTTCTCGTGCAAGATCACATTTGTACAACATTTCAACTCACACACTATTTCAGAAACTATTTGGATCACTCTACCTGTATGGCGCGTAAGTTTTTTCCCCTTCTTTCCCTCAGGACACTCATCTAAAAAAATTCCCACACAATCACCCCAAGATGTTTTTTTGATATTCATAGCAATACATCCTTTCAGATACTGTATCCAACATGCTTAAGAAACATTCCCACCAAAAATCTCATTGCATTTTGAAACGAGATTTTTGTTTCCTTACTGTAACAACCCCAACACCGCGCTGCTGTTTTGATTGGCCTGCGCCAGCATGGATTGACTGGCCTGCTGGAGGACGTTATTCCTCGTATACTCTGTCATCTCCGCCGCCATGTCCGCGTCGCGGATGACGCTCTCACTGTTTTGGGTATTCTCCTGCGCCGTGAGGATATTGTTGCTCGTCATCCCGAGGCGGCTCTCCACCGCGCCGATATTCGTCGCTTCGTTCGTCACCTTCTGGAGGGCGGTTTCGATAACGCTGATCGCCGCGTTGGCGAATTCCCGGCTGGAAATCCGCAGCGTGGGACCGCTCGTCGACTTTAATCCCAGGGACGTGCAGCGCAAATCCGACAGACCGATCTTCACCGCCTGGTTTGACTTCGTTCCCGTCTGAAGGACGATGGAATTATCCGGCGAAGGATCCTCCGCCCGAATCTGCTCCGTAAAATTATTAAGGACGTTATTCGCCGAATGTTTGATTTTGCCGTAACGATCCGTTATCCGGAACGTAAGCCCCGAAATCTGACCTTCCACCCCCGGATCCGTTGCCGTAAAAGTCATCGCAGGCTTATGGTCGGCGGTATATACTTTCTTACCGGCAGCGTCTGTCCCTATTTCATCTGTAACCGGTGTCTTTAGCTGAAATACTGGCTCCAAAATTCCATGTGCTAAAATATCAAAAGTCAAATTATCCGGCGGCAAACTCGGAATCAAGCTTGGTGTCTGAACAGGGAAATCCTGCGTATACGTCACGCCTTGCTTAACATAGGAGATCGTCACCGTGTCCGTGGGTTGTATATCCAGCTTATTTCCCGTTTTATCCCTCAGTTCCGTAAACGGCGTATTTTCATCCGTCCCTTCCCAGAGACTCTGATTAACGAAGGCCGTCCTTGTTCCTGGGTGGATCACGCTATGATTATTCGACCCGTCGAGCAGCTTCATGCCATTATAGGTGACGTTCGCGTTATCGTCGATCTGGTCAATCATCTGGTCGAATTCCCGCTGGATAATCTTCCGATCCTCGTCGGTATTCGTGTCGTTCGCGGCGTTGATGACCTTCTCCTTGAGGGTGCGCAGAATCTCGATATCGCTCTGCACCGCGCCCTCCGCCACCCGCAGCATGCTGTTGCCGTTCTGCGTATTGCGGTCGTCCTGCCCCAGCGAGCGAACCTGCACCCGCATCCGCTCGGAAATCGAGTACCCCGAAGCGTCGTCACCGGCGTTATTGATCCTCATGCCCGAAGAAACCTTCTCCAAACTCTTGCCCAACGCCTTATTATTCCGGTTGAGCTGATTCAGCGTGTTCTTCGCCGACATGTTGTTTTTGATGACCATTGCCATGATGATGACCTCCATGAATATTATCGCGCCAGCCTTGGCGCTTATCTGACGGGGCCTCCGCCCCAAAAATATGCCTGTTACAAAAATATTATCGGCGATTCAAAAACATTTCTTAAGCGCCCCCCGAAAAATTTTTATCTTTCCCCTCACCAAAAAAACCGCCTCACATTGACACGCTTTACGTTCCTTCATATAATGGAAATGAATTATAGAGCTAATTGTCAGAGGGGCAGCTCCCTTTTCGTATCGAGCCACTGCGCTGACAGGAGGATAATCATGAGAATGCATCCCATTGCCGTAAAGCCTCTGAAAAATTATCTGCTCCATATAACTTTCTCCAATGGAGAAACACGCCGCTTTGATGTAAAACCCTATCTTACTATCCCCTTTTTTGCCCCATTAAAGGATGAAGCGGCTTTTCGGCAGGTCTTTGTGAACGGAATTACTGTTGAATGGAAAAACGGACGAGATATTGCTCCCCATGAATTGTATGATAATTCACTGCCTGTAACGCCTTTATGAGTTATCTTTGCCTGAAAAACACTGTCTGCCCTATCACGACATAAAAGCCTTGCCGCGCATAGCGGCAAGGCTTTTTAAAGGAGTTATCACTGTGCGGGTCTTCGATCGTATCCGTTATCATTTCTTCACCCGGGAATTTTTGCTGTTTCTCATCGTCGGCGGCGTCAATACGTTCAACGGCACTTTTCTTGCGTGGCTGTATGCGTTTTTGATCCCCAATCACAACCTCGCCTTCAACTGCGGCTACATCACCAGCAATCTCATCGCCTACTATCTAAACAGCACCCTCATTTTTCCCGAGCCGCTGAGCTTTAACCG
>CAJPUA010000205.1 GCA_905373705.1 uncultured Schwartzia sp.
CATGTGGCCGCTGCGCATCGCCCTGTCCGGGCAGAAGGTGACGCCGGGCGGCGTCACGGAAATTCTCTACCTTCTCGGCGCGGACGAGTCCATAAAAAGATTAGAGCAAGGTCTTGTCAAACTGCAAAAGATGTAGTATCATATAGTCTGACTTGTCTGGCTCCTTCGTCAAGCGGTTAAGACACCGCCCTCTCACGGCGGGTTCACCGGTTCGAATCCGGTAGGAGTCACCAGAAAACAGCAATCCCCGAAGCGGACGCTTCGGGGATTTTTATTGCGGAATTTCAGATATCGACCGTCTTTCAGGGGGCGAAGAGGGACAACGACTCAGCACTTCCTCAACCTTCGCTTCCACCATGGCCGGGTGAATCGCAGCCAGACAATCGATCCCCTTCGGGCAGGCGCGCTTCCAGCACCAGCGACAGGGCCGGCTTACCTCAATGGCATTCTCCGGTTGCCCGTAGGGACCGTTGCGGTTCGCATCCGTCGGCCCCATGAGCATAACCGCAGGCACTCCCAGTCCTGCCGCGAGATGAACCGGGCCGGTATCGCCACCCACCATAACGCAGGAACCTTCAATCACCGCCGCCAGCTGTTTAAGCGTCGTCTGCCCCACCAGATTGATCGGGGGAACGAGCGCCAGCCGCTCGATGTCTGCCATCAAATTCTCATCAAGCGCTCCGCCGCCGACAAAAACGGGAAGGATATACCGCTCAAGGAGCCAATCGGCCAGCGCCGCGTAATTTCGCGTCGGCCAGCGCTTATTCGGCCAGTTAGCGCCAACAGCCAGCACCGCATAAGGTCGTCCTTCGGGAACGCCTGCTGCCAGCAGCCGTTCTTTGGCAATTGCCCGATCACGGCTGGAGATAGCGACAGGAAACTCGACCTTTTCGACGCGGCAGCCAGCCGCCCGAGCAACATCAAGATAACGTTCGACAATATGCCCTTTTGCGTTTGGGCCACGCACCGGCTTTGACACCCAACCGCTCCCCTCGCGCATATCGGCAGTACCATAGCGGCGCGGCGCGTCGGAAAAAAACGCGATTGCCGCGGACTTTCCCAGCCCCTGCAAATCAAGAGCGACATCAAAACGCCCCTTCCGCAGCTTCTGGCGAAAAGGAAAGAAATTTTCCCAAAAGCCCCGCAAGGATGCCTTGAATTTCTTTTTTTCAAACACAAGGATCTCATCAATATACGGATTATCAACGAGCAGATCACGCGCCGGCGGCTCCACGACCCACGTCAGGCGCGCCTCAGGGAAGGTTTCCTTAACGGCGCGGGAAACCGGCAGTGCGTGAATAACGTCGCCGATAGCGCTAAGCTTGATCACCAGAATATTCATGCGATTTCCTTTCCCGCGCCGGACAAGAGAAGGCCGCCGCAGTTCCTCTTACCCGCGGCGGCTCCTAAGGCGCGGCTTCCCCAGCCAGATCACTCGCGGCTAGGCTTTCCCTCGTAGTTTTTCGATGACCTTCGTCGTCGATCGTCCCGGCACCAGGTCAACAAACGCAACACGCCCGCCGTATTGCTGCACGAGTTTTGCTTCGGGCAGGGTATCGAGCGTATAGTCGCCGCCTTTGACGTAAACATCGGGACGAATCCGCGCGATAAGCTCCGCCGCCGTCGGCTCGTCAAAAATTGTTACATAGTCGACGGCAAAAAGCGCGTCGAGAACTTCCGCCCGGTCAGCCTCTACGTTTACCGGACGCTCTGGTCCTTTAAGACGACGTACAGAAACGTCGCTGTTAAGCCCCACCGCCAGGCAGTCACCCAGCGACCGGGCCGCCTTCAGGTAGCGGACATGGCCCGTGTGGAGAATATCAAAGCAGCCGTTCGTGAAAACGATCCGCTGCCCGCCGGCACGTAAAATAGCAAAAAATCTCTCCACATCGTCGTGTGCGATCAGCATAGCGCCCTGCCCTCCTGCTTTTTCAGCGCGTCGCTAAGCTCCGCCGCGCTGACCGTAGCCGTTCCCAATTTACGGACAGCGATGCCTGACGCGGTATTTGCCAGCCGCGCCGCCGCTCCCGGCGAAGCTCCCGCCGCTAAGCTCAAAATAAACGCCGCCACGCAAGTATCCCCCGCTCCGGAAACGTCATAAACTTCGCTCCTATCCAGCACCGGAATATCGGTGATTGTCCCGTCCGCCAGAAACAGCGTCATCCCTTTCGCCCCGCGCGTTACCAAAACGCCCTTCGCACCGAGTCGATCACGCAGCTCGCAGCCCGCCAAGTGAAGCTCCTCCTCTGTTTCCAGCGTTCGCCCCAGCGCCGCTGCCAGCTCTGAATCGTTCTGTTTGACGTAATCGGCGCCGGTAAAGTCAAGGATCACGTAACGCGAATCGACCATCGTTGTCACGCCGCCATCCCGGCAGGCGTCGAGCACTCGCCGCCGCAATCCGTCTGTCACAACCCCTCCGCCGTAATCGCTAATGACTAGCCCATCGAGAGCGGGTAACGCCGCTTCGACCCGGACGGCAAGCTTTTCTTCCATCTCCGGCGACAGCGGAGCATGACTCTCGCGGTCAATTCGCACGATCTGCTGGCTTACCGTTTGCCGTCCCCCCGCAATGATCCGCGTTTTAGCGATTGTCGGCCGCCCCGACTCAGTCAGAAGATCTTCGACCAGCGCCCCATTCTTCACGAGAATATCCTTCAGTCCCCTGGCAGCCCGATCCTCGCCGATCAGCCCTACGGCTCGCGGCACGGCGCCCAATGTCGCCAGATTATTCACCACATTGGCCGCCCCGCCGGCGACGGTACGTTCCGATCCATATTCCAGCACCAGCACCGGCGCTTCACGGGAAATGCGGGAAATCTTTCCTTCCAGATAAATATCGGCGATCATATCCCCCAGAACCAATATCCGTTTCCCTGCCAGCCGCGCTGAAAGTTCTATTATTTCCTTCATGTCTGCCCCTTCCGCCGTCACCACGGCGTAAATTGCAAGTCCACATGCCAGGTGCTGCGCTTTGCCCGGTAGCGCAGGATGAGCTGCGCGCAGTGCATATCGTGAAACCAATAGTAGTCGATATCCTCCTGCCGCCGCGCCTCAAGATCAAAAGATTCTCCGATTACGATGCGGTCGCGGTCGGTAAACGCCCAGCTCACACCGAAGCTGAGCTTGCGCGAATAGGAGTCCAGATCATAGTCAAAGAGCGAGTTTTGAGAATTCGCCTCAGAATAAGAATACCGCAGATAGGCGGTAACATCCTTGTTGAAATCATGCAGCACCGTCGCGCTGTAATCAAAGCCATTGACCGTTGAGTCGT
>CAJPUA010000206.1 GCA_905373705.1 uncultured Schwartzia sp.
ATTCCTCGAGCAGGAAGGGCGCGGCGCCGCAACCCTTGATCTGGTCACGCCGACGCACTACGCGCCGCAAATTTTAGCGGCGCTCGCGAAGGCCAAAGAGGAGGGACTTACCCTCCCCGTCGTCTGGAACTCCAGCGCTTATGAAAAAGCGGCGCTGGTGGAAAAGATCGCCGGCGTCGTCGATGTCTTTTTACCCGACCTTAAATACATGAAAGCGAGCACGGCGGGGCGTTACAGCGCGGCGGCGGATTATTTCCCGCGGGCGAAGGAAGCGATCCGCACGATGGTGCGGTTGAAAGGCGCGCCGGTATTTGATGCACGCGGCGTCCTGAGGTCGGGCGTGTTGGTGCGCCATCTGGTTTTACCCGGGCGACGCAAGGAGAGCATGGCGCTCCTCGATTGGCTGTGGGGAGAATTCGGCGATACGGTTCTCCTGTCGCTGATGAACCAGTACACGCCCCTTTACCGGGCGGCGGAGTTTCCGGAAATCAACCGCCGTCTCACGACCTTCGAATACCAATCTGTCGTCGATCACGCTCTCGCTTTGGGCGTCACCCGCTGCTATGTGCAGGAAGGAAAATCCGCGTCCGCGAAATTCGTACCTGCCTTCGACGGCCGCGGGGTGGCTTGTCAAAGCGGGAGCGATAAATTACAATAAGGGTATTATTTCAGAAGGTGGAATTAAAATTGAGCAATTTGGAAGTCGGTATTGTCGGCTTGCCGAACGTCGGCAAGAGCACGCTGTTTAACGCCATTACCCGGGCGGGGGCGCAGGCGGAGAATTATCCCTTCTGCACCATCGAGCCGAACGTCGGCGTCGTGGATGTGCCGGATCCGCGTCTGGCGGTTCTCCATGAGATGTACCAGTCGAAAAAGACGACGCCCGCCGCGGTGCGCTTCGTCGATATTGCGGGGCTGGTGAAGGGCGCGTCGAAGGGCGAGGGGCTCGGAAATAAATTTTTGGAGCATATCCGGCAGGTAGACGCTATCGCCCATGTGGTTCGCTGCTTCGAGGATACGGATATTACGCACGTCGCGGGCGGAGTCGATCCGGTGCGCGACATCGACATCATTACGACGGAACTGTGCCTTGCCGATATAGAGGCGGTGGAGAAGCGCCGGGAGAAGCTCGTCCGCGTTCTAAAGAGCGGCAATAAAGAGGCTAAGACGGAAGCGGCGCTTTTGGAGCGCGTGGGGGCGGCGCTTGCGGAAGGGCGACCAATCCGGCGGCTCGCTTTGACGGAGGAGGAGCAGGCAATCATCCGGGAGCTGAACCTTTTGACGATGAAGCCGGTTCTCTATGTGGCGAACGTGGCTGAGGACGAGGCGGCGACGGCGGAGAAGGAGAACGCTTTCGTCAGACGGGTCAGGGAATACGCGGCGCAGGAAGGCGCCGAAGCCGTGGCGATTTCCGCGAAAGTGGAGGCGGAGATTGCCGAGCTTTCGGGGGAAGAGGCGAAGGAATTCCTGACGGCGCTGGGGTTGAAAGAGTCGGGGCTGAATCGGCTCATCAAAGCGGCGTTTACGCTGCTGGGACTCTTGACGTTTCTTACTGCGGGACCGGACGAGTGCCGGGCGTGGACGATTACGCGGGGGACAACGGCGCCGAAAGCGGCGGGAAAAATTCATTCCGACATCGAGCGCGGCTTTATCCGGGCGGAGATCGTCAATTACGACGATCTTGTCGCCGCCGGCAGCACGGCGGCGGCGCGGGAAAAAGGGAAGGTGCGTCTCGAGGGAAAGGACTACGTCATGCAGGACGGCGATGTGACGTATTTCCGCTTCAATGTGTGAAAAAAACGGCGAAGCCGAAAAAGAGAGCCGCGCCGCGTGGATTCTCGAGGACGGCGGCGCGGCGCTGCTGCGACTGTATCTTTTCTTTTGGCTCCTCCTGACGATCTTTCGCGTTCTCTTTATCGCTGGGATGACGGAGTATTTGACGCCGGAGGTTACCGCGGCGGACGTTTGGCTGGCGTTGACGCGGGGCATGAAGCTGAGCATGAAAACGGCGGGAGCGCTGACACTTTTCACCGGGGGCGCGGCGTTTTTCCTGACGCCCTTATCGCGCCGCGCCGGAGCGCTTTGGGTGCGGCTTTCGGGGGGCGTCGCTTTGACGGTGCTTTCCGTGCTGTTTGTGGCGCGGTTCCCCTACTATCGGCAGTTTCATTCGGGGTATCATCAGCTTCTTTTTAACACGCTGAACGACGATGTGTACGCCTTGCTCGTCTCGCTGGTGCAGGAATTTTACCTGCCGGCGCGGCTTCTGGCGGCGCTTTTTTTAGCGTATGCGCTGTATCGGATTTTAGGGCGCGTCTGGAGAGGGGCGTCGCTTTTCGCGGCGAGACAAGAATCGGCGGCTGGCTGTTGGTTGCGGCGAGGACTGATATGGGCGGCGATACTCTTTTTGTGGAGGGTGTCCTGGTTTGGCGGCGCGCTGGGATGGGAAACAGAAAATGACTGGGAAAATGCCGGGGTGACGCGGGATACGCTCCTTAATGAGGCAATTCTTGACGATGGACAGGCGATTCTTCGCGCTTATACGCTTCATATCCGCTTGAACTCAGGGAGCGGCCCGGCGTTTACCCCCGAGGAGTTAAGGCGGCTTTCAGCGGAGCTCACCGGAAAGCCGCCCGATATGGACGATATTGACGCTTACCTGACGCGGCGTGCCGGCGGGGCGCAAATTAAAAGGCCGCGCCATATTTTCCTCCTCATCGGCGAAAGCTACGCGAATTGGCCGCTCCTTCCTCAATATGAAAATCTTCCCATCGCCAATGGGATCCGATCGCTTCTCGCGCGTCCGGACAGCGCTTACTGCGGCGCATTTTTGCCTAACGGCGGCAATACGGTTTCGGCGTTGACGGGAATCGTGACGGGGTTGGCAGACGCGGATCTTTACCTTACCACGATGCCAGAGGCCTTCGCCGCTCCTTATCCAACGGCGAGCGCTCCGCTCATGAGGCGGCTGGGCTACGCGACGTACTTCTGGTACGCAGGGGCGGCGACGTGGGAACGTATCGGCGCCTTCGTGACGGCGCAGGGCTACGAGCATTTCTTTAGCCGCGGCGATATTCCCGGCGGTACGGGAAACGTCTGGGGCGTTGACGATGAATATCTTTACGCCGCGGTGCTGGATAGTCTGCGCGCGGATGAAGATCAGTTTATGGTCATTTTGAACGTTTCCAACCATTCGCCGTTTTCCGTCGATTTGCCGGCAAAGGGGTTCGACAGAGAGGCAGTGCGCGCCGCTCTGCCGGAAGAGAGACGCGG
>CAJPUA010000207.1 GCA_905373705.1 uncultured Schwartzia sp.
CACTGCGCTACTTTGACTTCCGTCCAGACTTTATCGTATTTCGGCAGATTATCGCCCAAGTCGTGGAAGAACTCCGCCTTTTTGAGGAGATCCTCCGGAGGGTAAGACGCGACATCCTTCTGCACCTCCGGGCTGAGCTGGCGCACGACCTCAGGAATCGGCGAGGCGTAGCCGATATACTCCACGTTTTTCTTCGCGATATCGGGGCGCGTCAAAAAGTTGATAAACTCCTCCGCCTCCGCCTTATGCTTGGCGCCTTTCAGGATAACCATGCCGTCAACCCAGAGGTTCGTCCCTTCCTTGGGGATCGCGTAGGCGAGATCCGGATTCTTCGCCATCATGTACACGGCGTCGCCCGACCAGACGACGGCCAAAGCGCCTTCCCCGGCGATCATCTTGTCCTTCACTTCATCCACGACGTAAGCCTGCACCAGCGGTTTCTGGGCGATGAGCTTGTCGCGGGCGGCTTTGAGCGCCGCGTCGTCGCTGGCGTTTAAGGAATAGCCGAGATATTTCAGCGTCACCCCGATGGAGTCGCGCAGGCTGTCCAGCATGAAAATCTGCTTCGCGTATTTCGGATTCCAAAGGATGGCCCAGCTGTCGACGGGATCGGACACCATTTTACGGTTGTAAATGATGCCCACCGTTCCCCACATATAGGGCACCGCGTATTCGTTCTGCGGATCGTAATAAAGATTCTTGAATTTTTCGTCGATGAGTGCGTAATTGGGAATGCGGGTCATATCGATCTTTTCCAGCAGGCCCTCACGCTTCATGCGCTCGATCATATAATCGGACGGAATGACCAGATCGTAGTCGCTGCCGCCCGCTTTAACCTTGACGTACATATCCTCGTTCGTCGCCCAGGTATCGTAAATGATACGAATGCCGGTTTCTTTCTCGAAGGTCTTCACCAGCTCCGGGTCGATATAATCACCGGCGTTGTAAACCTTGAGCTCGCGCCGCGCCGAACTTCCTCCGCCGCAGCCGGCAAACGCCAGCGCGCACAGAACGAGCGTCAGGATCCCCACGATTTTCAGCGTCTTTTTCATCTGTCCACTCCTCCGATTCTCAATTTGTGATACGTTTTCGCTTCGACGCCGCCAAACGATGGTTGACGGCCAGGAGGAGCACCAGCACGGTCAAGAAAAGCAGCGTTGACAGCGCGTTGATCGTCGGATGAATCCCCCGCCGGGCCATTGAATAAATTAAAATAGAAAGATTATTGACCCCCGAACCGGTCGTAAAGAAGCTGATAACGAAATCATCGATCGACAGGGTAAACGCGAACAGCGCCCCCGTCACGATCCCCGGCAATATCTCCGGCAGAACGATACGCCGAAAGGCATAGGCAGGGCTGGCGCCGAGGTCAAGCGCCGCCTCGTAGAGATGGTCGTCAAACTGCCGCAGCTTCGGCAGCACCGTCAAAATGACATAAGGTACGTTAAACACCGTATGCGCTAAAAGAAGCGACGTAAAGCCGAGATTAATCTTTACGAAAATAAAAAGCAGCATGAGGGAAATGCCGGTTACGATGTCGGGATTGAGCACCGGCAGATACGTCAGGTTCATGACGATCTTCTTTTCCCACGGGCGCATTCCGCGGTACATTGCAAACGCCGCCAGTGTCCCGATGATCGTCGCCAGGAGGGCGGCGAGGATCGCGATGGACAGCGTATAGTAGAGGGCGTCAAGGATCGCGCTGTCCTCAAAGAGCGCTTCGTACCAGCGCAAGGTAAAGCCTTCCCAGCTTGCCCGCGATTTGGAAGCGTTAAAAGAAAAGACAATGAGGACGAAAATCGGCAGGTAGAGGAAAGCGAAAATGACCGCTGCGTAAGACCGCCGTAAGAATCTCATCACAGGAACATACCGCCTCCTCCCTCTTTGCTGTAACGGGACAAAAACACCATGCTAAAGAGAATCAAAAGCAGCATGAGCACCGACATGGCCGAGCCGAAGCTCCAGTTGCCGATGACGAGGAACTGTTGCTCGATCACGTTGCCGATGAGCATATATTGCCCGCCGCCCAGCAGCCGTGAAATAACAAAAGTCGTCACCGCCGGCATAAACACCATGAGCATTCCGGCGTAAACGCCCGGCAAAGATAAGGGAAACGTCACCCGGCGAAAGGAAGTCCAGGCGTCCGCGCCGAGATCTCCCGCCGCTTCCAGGAGGCTTCGATCCATCTTCGTCAATACCGAATAGATGGGCAGGATCATAAACGGCAGAAAGTTATAAACCATTCCTAAAAGAACCGCCCCGTCCGTATAGAGGATATGCACGGGGCCCAAATGAAAAAACCGCAGAACGGCGTTAATGAGCCCGTTCTTTTCCAGCAGGGTCATCCACGAGTAGGTCCGCAGGAGAAAATTCATCCACATGGGGACGATGATCAGCATCATCATCATATGGCGGTACTTCACCCGCGACTGGGCGAGGATCATCGCCAGCGGATAGCCGATAAGAAAGCAGAGGAAAGTAGCCAGCGCCGCCAGCCAGACAGAATGCCCGAGGACCCGAAGATAGAGCGGCTCCGCCGCCTGCCGGATATTATCCAGCGTAAAGGTCCAGCTTCCCTGATTCGTGAAAGCAAAAAAGAAGATGAGCGCCAGCGGCGCCACCGTGAACAGCAGCATCCACAGATGGTAAGGATACACCAGCCAACGTCTCTCCATCAATCCTCCACCCTTTTCATGACATGAATTTCGTTGGGACCAATCGTCATCCCGACCGTTTCCCCCGCCGGAGTCATCGCCGTACTTTGCACCAGCCACTCGTAGCCGTCCGGCGCGGTCACCACCATTTCGTAGTGAACGCCCTTAAAGGTCACGGTAGTAACGGTACCGGTCAGCATTCCCGCTTCGGCGGCGACAATCGACACGTCCTCGGGGCGCACCACAACGTCGACGGGAACATCTTCCCCGATCCCCCGGTCGACGCAGACAAACTCATGCCCCGCAAAAACGACCCGTTCGTCGCGCACCATGCGTCCCGGCAGGATATTGCTCTCCCCGATAAAATCCGCGACGAAGGGATTGCGCGGCTCGTTATAAATATCCTCGGGACGGCCGATCTGCTGAATACGCCCGCCGTTCATGACGACGACCGTATCGCTCATCGTCAGTGCTTCCTCTTGATCGTGCGTAACGTAAATGAAGGTCGATCCGACCTGCTTTTGGATACGCTTCAGCTCCACCTGCATATCGCGCCGCAATTTAAGGTCGAGGGCCGATAACGGCTCGTCGAGAAGCAGAACCTC
>CAJPUA010000208.1 GCA_905373705.1 uncultured Schwartzia sp.
GTGCACGGGAGAAGGTTTGGGCATCGATCTCGGTTTGAAGACATTCGCCATCGTCAGCAACGGCGCCGTGTACAGCAACGTGAATCGGTCGGAGAACGTAAGAAAGACACGAAGGCGCCTCAAGCGGGAACAGCGTCGGTTCTCGCGGAAGATCAAAAACAGAAAGAAGGTGAAGACTGCTGCTGTAACGACGTCAAACCTCGATAAGCAGAGAATAAAGGTTCAAAGAGCATACCATCGACTTGAGTGTATAAGAAAGGACTTCATTAACAAGACGGTTAACGATCTGGTGAAAGCCAAGCCGGGTTACGTCACCGTCGAAGACCTCAACATTCGGGGCATGGTAAAGAACAGACACCTGTCGAAAGCTATATCGGAGTCCTTGTTCTATTACTTCCGTGTAACTTTAATCAGGAAGTGTCAGGAATATGGTATAGAGGTCCGGTTAGCTGATAGGTTCTTCCCCAGCTCCAAACAGTGTTCCTCCTGTGGAGCGCTGAAGAAGGATTTGAAGCTGAAAGATAGAGTCTACCACTGTCCTTCTTGCGGGCTGGAAATCGACAGGGACCTTAATGCATCTTTGAACTTAAAGCATTGCGAACAATATCACGTAGCGTAATGCTGTGTACCGTGGGCTACACGGGAATTTAAGCCTCCGGACTGTTATACAACCTGAGTAGCAAGTGCGAAAAGGAACAGGATGAACGAGGAAATCTCTGGACCTGTAGGGCTCTACCCTACATTATCATAGGTTTACAGTAGCAGCTAAAGATGCCAGAAGGACGAAGAGAACAGGAGAATCCATACCTTTCGGCACGAAAGGAGTATGGAGACCGGTACGGTTCGGCGGTCAGGGACGCGGCACGGTGGAGGCAGATATCCATCTTCATGGTCATGCTCTGCTTTGCTTTCGGTGCAGTCATGATGTGGCTTGCCGCTCAGAATAAGGTCGTACCCTACATCGTGCAGGTGGACAAACAGGGGTATTCCGTTGCCATCAAATCTTCACAGGAAGGCTCTGTTGCCGACGTGCGGGTTATCATCGCTGCTTTAGGGCATTTCATTGTCAACTTCAAGACGGTCGTCACGGACTTAAGGGCACAGAGACAAATGGTCAACGAGGTGTACGCCTACCTCGCGAAAGGCAGCTCGGCGGAATCTGCTGTATCGCACTTTTATCAGGAGCACAATCCCTTCACGGCGGCACAGGACAAACGCCAGCCCGTCACACAGGTGGAGGTGCGCTCCATCGTTCAGGCAGGAAGGGGCGACAAGTCGTGGCAGGTCCTCTGGACAGAAGAACGCCTGGACCAGGGAAACGTCGTTGAACACACAGAATGGCGTGCCATCATCTCCATCGCTATCTCCCCTGTCCGGGAACTGGCCGAAGTGCTGAAGAATCCGCTCGGCATCTTCATCACTGACATCAACATGGCTCAGGATATCAGCAGCGCTCAGCCACAGCAATAGTACAAGTGCGCCAAGGAGACGAGACAATGCACAAGATCAATAAAGCAGTCCTCTTAATCGTTATGATGAGTTTCTCAGGCGCAGCTTGTGCTGCTCCGACTGCGCCAGCCGGATACAACCCGGAAGAGGAAATTGCCCTTCCGCCAGAGGAAGATATCCTGCGCCGCCAACAGGAGGACTTCGCGGCGATGGATGCCCAGGCCACGACACAGATCAAGGCCCTTCAGGACTCCGCCGAGGAAACGGAGACGATTCGGCAGTGGGAGAAGATGGACTCGGAGATCACGCTGCGAAAGTACGATCAGCTGGTCTTCAACATGCGCAAGGACTTCGATGATGCAAAGCGCGCCACGAACCCGTTTCTTGGAGAGCAGGGATACGTTATCTATCCCTACGGAGAGGTCATTCCCATCATCACGTGTCGTCCCATGCGCATGACGGATATCGCCCTGGAGCCCGGAGAATCGATCACCGGCATCCACGCCGGAGACACGATGCGGTGGCTCTTCGAGCCGTCCCAGTCTATGAAGAACGGTTTGCCCGTCTCACACATTGTCGTGAAACCTTCACAGCCTGGAATCTCGACGAACCTCCTGGTGCATACGGACCGAAGGACCTATAACCTGGACTTTACCGCTTCGGAGGGAGAGCAGTATATCCGCGGCGCGGCCTTCTCCTATCCCACGAACGATCTGACGGCGCTCTTCACGCGAAAGGGAATAGGCCAGAAGAAAGCCCTTGAGGACGAGCTGCAGTCCGGGTTCCCCGAAGCGAAGCTGGACGGCCTTTACACGCGGTATAAGATCGTTTCCAAGAGCAAGGTGGATTGGAAACCGGATGCCGTCTTTGATGATGGCTTGAAAACCTACATTCGGATGCCATCACGATTCAGCGAAACCCCGGCCCTCTACATTCTGTTGGACAAGAAGGAAACGCTGACGAACTATCGCGTGAAGGGGCGCTACTACATTGTGGACAGGCTCTTTGACCGCGCCTATCTCAAGATAGGCACCAGGCGTGTGGCCATCGTGCGAGAGGAGAAGCTGAGCGAAACGAATATCCGTGAGAGCCGCGAGGAGGACCGTATCCGGCGTCAGACACGCCAGACCCCCCAGACATCGGACAGGAAGGACGGGAGCGGGAAATGACGCCGACCGTTCCGGAAAGCCCGGATCGTTTTGAGCCGTCGCTACAGCAGAGGGAAAAACAGGGCAAGTCCGCGTCAAAGCGCATTGCGCTCTTTATCTTTGTCGGTGCTGGTATTGTCTTCACCCTGGTGGCGATGTCCATTCTCAACTCAGGAGACGGGTTAAAAAGTGGAAACGCTCCGGTGAACCTCTTTGAGGCGTCGCGCGGTGCAGAATCCATCACACCGCCCAAGCCGAAACCGCCTGAGATACCGGAGCCTGAACCTGAACCGGAACCTGCGCCTCCACCGAAACGGATTCAGCCCATGTATATCCCCGTTCCAACGGTCTCCACTCGACGCAAGCAGGCTCAGGTCAAGCGCCTGATGGCGGCAGGAGCTCCGACGTCCATTCAGGCTTTCAGAATGGATGGCAAGGATAGTGCCAAGGGAACCGCCGGGGCGGGAAGCGACGAGGCCTCGGCTGCTCTTGCGGAGGTTTCAAAACTTCTGGCCGATATCCCCGCTCCTCAGGACGGACAGGGCGCTTCATCTTTCATGCCCATGTCACCCGGTATGGGAACAGGCGGACCGGGAGGCAACGCCTCCGATCCCAACGGCTGGAACCGCAAGGAGGCGTTCATCAAGCAGAACCTTCCGGA
>CAJPUA010000209.1 GCA_905373705.1 uncultured Schwartzia sp.
ACGTAATGTAAAGTCGTGCCGTCGTTCGGTCTGTATTCGCCAGACTGAACCATTCCTGAAGCGTGAACCCCGTCCCTAAGAAATAGAGCTTCGTTATTTCCTTGGCGGCCTCCAGCGGCAGATAGCCCCACCATTCGGCAATCGCATTGAGGAGAACGTAGGCTTTCCTGCGCTGCGCCCCGGTTATTGTCCGACCATCGTCAAACTCAACCGTCACTTCACGGAGCGCCGCTCTGACTTGTTCTTTATGATTGCGACAGGGGACGTAGACGCGGAACCCGCCTTCGTCCTCTCCCACAACCTGCCCCGCCGCTAACATCAGAAAGGAATGTCACCGCCCATGGTCGGCGGCTGATAGCCGAACGTCCCTTGGTCGCCGCGGGTCGTGTCCAGCTTCTTCATCTCCGGGACCGGCGTAGTTTCTACTTCGGACACAGGAATCACCCAGGCGCATTTCGTCGAAACATGTATCTTTCCGTCGTTTCCAGCGTATTCTTCTTCCCGGAATACGCCGCCCAGGAGCTTTCCTTTCAGACTCTCCTCGAACCCGTCGCCCCAGACTTCCTTGAAACCAGGATTGCTCTCTTTGAGAATCGCCATAAAGCCCTTGAACCGTCCAACCGCGTCTTCGTCTATCAGCTGAAAATACATGCAGGGCCATTTTGCTTCTTCGTTTCTTTCACGAAGCGCGTCAAACCGCTCCCGGAAGAATCCCGTATATTCTCCTTCTGTGATATCCAATCCCAGACGCAGCATAGTCCGTCCATTTCGGGAAAGCGTTTCGTCCGCTTTCACAATTCGGCACACATACGCCCCCGCCGGGAGCCGCTTAAACGCCCCGAACCGCTCTTCTTTCGCTTCGTCGTATCCGTTCGGTTTCATCATTTTGCACTCTCTCCTTTTTTGTCTTCGTTTTCGTATTCGTCCAGCGCCCGGATGACCGCCGCCATGTCGTTTGGGATTTCCCTCTCTGCGAACAGCCCCATTGGCGTCTTGGCGGTCGAGTGATTCGCCTGCGTCTCAAAGACGTATTGCCCGTCGCCCGCTTTTGCCAAGAGAACTACGTTAAACTTGCTCTCAGGGACGATCTTGTCTAACTTCCGCCCTGATGTTTTCATGCGTGTAAATAAGTAGCCGTTATCATCTCGGTCGGTCTGACTGTGCGCCACGCACACGACCGTCAAGTCGTCGCGCAGGAGGTGATGGATGTCAGAAATGAGAGAGTAAATCGACGCGGCCAAGTCCGCCCACTTGTCATAATTCTTTTCTCTCATTCGAGCCATTTCGTCGTCGACCATGATCCCGTTCAGAGTGTCAATAACGACGATCTTAACGTGCGTCAAGTCCTGCCCGTGAACTCTTTTCAGAAGATTCCAGATATCTATGGTGTTGCTGGTAGCCGTGTAATTTTTATTCTCGCGGCTGTATTGCCGCTTCCAGCCACGCCACGGCAGGCCTTTCTTGTCGCAGTCGATGATGAGCGTCGTCTTCGGGTCGAGCGTGCGGAGTGACGTCGTTTTCCCCGCCCCGCTCTCGCCCATAAGAAGAATCGAACGTGCCATCTTATTCTCCCCCTTTCGCGGTCGCGTAGAACGTCGGCTCCTGCGCTTCCCACTTCATCTCTGGGAGAATTTCGCCGCTCTCTGTCACTACCGCGCCGTTCTCTGCCAGCGTCAGCGTTTTCTTGAAGTCCGCCCATTTGACGCTTTCTTTCGTCTCTACGTATTCTGGCGCGACCTGCTTCGCCATCGTCACAAACGCCGCACTCGCTTTATCTACCGGCGCGCCGGCAAACGTGACTTTCGGAGCCGACGCCCGGAAGCCAACCCGCCCCGACGGCAAGGAAATGCTCTTTTTCTTCCCTTCCGCCAGTTCGTTCCTTGCCCAATCGGCAAGGAGTTTTTCAAAATACGCGATATCTCCGTTCAGAGCCGCCGTTCCTTCTTTGTACCATTCGTTATATCTAGCCAGCATTTTGTCGCGCTGACGGCCCATTTCGGCGATTTCAGCCTGCTTTTGAGCAAGCTTTCCCATCACCCATTCCGCGCTGCTTGCGTCCGTTACCGTGAAGCGTTCCTTCAATTCTGTTTGTTCCATTTTTATCCATCTCCTCTGCGTGTTGTAATATGAGCTTAATCCCGTCAGCGACATATTTTGCCGCTACCGCAGCCCTATCTTCGTCGTCCCTCCAGCAAACCTCCCGGCAAATAGGGTTACCATCGCCCGATTCCGGATAAATGACAAGCATTCCGACCCAGCGTCCACCTTTGTCGAGATAACTCTCTATAAAATAGCGCCGCTTTGCGTCGAAATAGGCCAAGGTGCAATCGGACAGCCCTGGAGATTGCGTGTACTTATTCCATATCTCATCGAATCTCATTGCTCGCACCGCCTTATTGTGATATAATTCTCATAGAGTATCTTTTCTTATTGCTCGCGCTGGTTGCCGCCAGTGCGGGCTTTTCTTTTGCCCCGATCTCTGCGCCGCATTGCAGCATGGCCGCTTCCTCTCGCGTTGGCATTATCTTGACGCAGCCATGGCACGAAGGGAGCGGGCAGACGAGGCACGCATATCCCGGCCTCAACCCGTGCAAAGCAGGAGCGCACACAGGAGAAAGCCGACCATCGCCCAGCCCTCCTCTGTCAGATACGGCCATCTCATTCTCCCGCCCCTTTCGCAAACTCGAACCACACCAACTGTAGATCGCTTTCCCAGGCTTCGGGATTTGGGTCGTCTGTCGTTCCTTTAACCCGAAATAAAACTGCCGCACCTCGATCCGTCTTGTAGACGACTTCGGCACTTTCCTCGTAAAGATCGCGCCCGCAGTTATGCACGTCGTGGTTCTCCCACTTCTTGCCGATTTTCGCCGCTCGTAAATCGCCAAATGTCACATATAAATGAGTAGTTTCTCCGTCATAGCTGCTTGCCGCCAGATGAAATGCGTTCCCTTCAATTTTTGTCATTGTTTCCATTTTTATTTCTCTCCTTCCATCGCCGCCAACGCTTCTTCCAGCGTCGGGCAAAACTGCTTCGCCGTCTCAGGACGAAGCTTTGCCCTGAAGTCAGCGTCGCAAAAAACCTCGATGATTTCTTGCATGTCGTTTTCCATGTCGTATTCCTCCTCTCAGCAGCCCAAATGATTCATAATATCGCGGATCATCGCCGTGCCTGAATCCATGTGCACATTGATAACCCGCGTTCCGCCGCTGGCAAATAATGCCGTGACCGTCTCTTCTTCTGCGTCATACGTCAG
>CAJPUA010000210.1 GCA_905373705.1 uncultured Schwartzia sp.
TTCCAGTACAATGCCCCGGCCTTTTAGCTCGTCGCGAATCTCATCCGCCCGCGCCCAATTCTTCTCCTGACGCGCCGCCAGCCGTTCTTCGACCAACGCCTCAATCTCGTCGTCCTCCTCTGAAGCGTTCATTTCCGACGCTTCCAGAATCCCGATGACCTCCGCCATATCAGAGAAGATTGCCTGCACCTTGGAAAAATTCGCCGCATCGAAGGCGAGCCCGCGATTTACCACTTCATTGTAGTAGACGTTAATATCTTTCGCTACCGCGAACAAAAAGCTGATCGCGAGGGCGGTGTTGAAGTCATCCGCCATCGCCTCATAGAACAACGTTTGCGCCGTCTCCGCCCGCGCCGCCATTTCTGCCGCCGTATCTGCGTCGCCCGCACGCCCCAGAAGCACGGCGGCGTTTTCCGCTGCCGTCGATAAGCGAGCCAGACCTGCTTGCGCGTTTTGGAGCTGTTCATCGCTGAAATCCAGCGGGCTTCGGTAATGCGTCTGCAGGATGAAAAAACGCACCGTTTCTCCCGGATATTTTTTCAAAATATCCGCCACAGTAAAGAAATTCCCCAGCGATTTACTCATTTTTTCGGCGTGAATAGTAATAAAGCCGTTATGCACCCAATACCGGGCAAAACTCTTCGAATCGCCGCAATACGCTTGCGACTGGGCGATCTCATTCTCGTGGTGGGGAAAAATCAGATCGCTGCCGCCGCCGTGAAAATCAAAGACCTTGCCCAAATATTTAAGCGACATCGTCGAACATTCGATATGCCAACCGGGGCGCCCTTTGCCCCACGGACTGTCCCAGGAGGGCTCGCCTGGTTTAGCCGCCTTCCAAAGAGCGAAATCCATCGGGTTGCGCTTGCGCTCATCCACCTCGACCCTCGCCCCAGCCATCATATCGTCCAGCGTGCGGCCGCTCAGTTTGCCGTACCCCGCGAACTTCTCTACGCTGTAATAGACGTCTCCTTCCAGTTCGTAGGCGTAACCCTCATTCACCAGTCCCTGCACCATCTCGATAATGTCGGGAATCGTCTCCGATACGCGCGGATAAACATCGGCATGACGTACATTCAGCGCGTCCATCGCCCGAAAATACGCTTCAATATAACGATCTGCGATCTCCTTTGCCGGGATTCCCCGTTCATTCGCAGCGCGAATAATTTTATCGTCGACATCCGTAAAATTCTGAACGTAATGGACCCGGTAGCCCGCCTTCGCGAAAAAACGGCGAATCGCGTCCCAGACAACGAAAGGACGCGCGTTGCCAATATGCGGCTCGTTATAAGGCGTCACGCCGCAGACATAAATGCTTACCTTTCCCGGTTCCAGCGGCAAAAACTCCTCCTTACGCCGCGTCATCGTATTATATACCATGATCTTTCCTGTCATACCCGTTTCCCTCTTTACTTTAGTGTTTTCCCTGTTCTTACGGCAAGTTTACCAGGCGCCTCGCGGCTACCCTATGAGCGCCAGGCGTTTTCTCTTCGTTTAGTATTTTCCGTATTCCCGTTTCAATATTTCCAGTACGCCGTAAACAAGGGGCGAAGCGCCGTGTTCATCACGCAGAGCTTCTAAGGCGGCGATTGTATACCCGCTGGCGCGCAGCGTTTCGAATAAGCGCTTTAGCGCCGCCTCGTGCGCTTCCGTGGCGTTTCGCATACGGCGGCCAAATCCGCCCATCATCCGCTGCATCGCCACTTCGCTCTCCGCGAGAAGACACGCTGTCCCGGCGTCGTTAAGCGCCGCGATGAAATTCATCTTAGCCGCCTCCTTGATCCTCTCTTTTCCTGCCTATTATACACAAAACCAACGGCACAAACAAGCAGACGCCGCGCCTAAGCTGAACCGCTCCCGCGACTTTATCATACATACGTTCAATCCCCCACGGTCAGCTGAGATACATAGGAAATCGGCAATGAAAAAATGGCTGAAAAATGGTATACTGCCTGGTAGTATGTATAAAAAGAACCATACGGAGGCTAGGAATAATGAATGTCAAAATACTATATGGTTGCCAAAAGCGTGAAGAAGTAAATATCTTATTCTCAGAATATATCGAGATGTTAATTGAAAAGGATGCGTCAATCAAAGGCTACCTTGCCATCCAAAACTATGACGAAGAAATAAAGCATTTGAAAAAGAAGTATGGTATTCCTGACGGAAGATTATATTTGCTTTACTGCGATGAAAAAGCAGCAGGCTGCATCGGATTAAGAAAAATCAATGATCAGCTTTGTGAAATGAAACGTCTTTATATAAGACCAAAATTCAGGGGCAAAAAGCTGGGCGAGATTTTGGTTTAAAAAATTATAACGGAAGCGCGGGAAATCGGATATTCCCATATGTTATTAGATACGCTTCCCTTTCTTCAAAATGCAATCCGTCTATATAAAAAGTTTGGGTTTTATGAAATCGAACGCTATAACGATAATCCAATGAATACCGCAATCTATATGAAACTGGATTTATAAACGGCAAACGCCCGAGAAGGATTTTGCCCACGAAAATATCCCGGCCGCACGGCCGGGATATTTTAAATATACTTATTTATTCAGCTTCGTGATATCCGCCGCAAACCATTTCTCGGAGATCTTCGTCATCGTGCCGTCAGCGCGCATCTCGTCGAGGGCTTTTTGCACCTTGTCGCGCAGCGCCTGGTCGTCTTTTCGGAACCCAACGCCAAACTGCGTCGTGGGGCCGACCGTGACGGCGACGGCTTCCAGCTTATCGGGGTGCTTGCTCATATAATAGCGTCCGATGATTTCGTCGCCGACCACGGCGTCAATGCGGCCGTTCTCCAAATCCATGAACGCCGCGAGATAATCCTGATATTTTTTAAACTCCTTGAACGATGCCGTCAACTCCGGATTTCCTTCCAGATATTCCTCGATCGTCCCGCCGCCGCTCTGCGTGGCGACGATTTTCCCCGCCAGCGACGCCTCGTCCTTGATATCTTGATTGCGCCCCGCCGCCCGGAAGATGATCGAACGGTTATTCATGTAGGGATCGCTAAAAAGAATATTTTCCTTGCGTTTTGGGGTGATGTCCAGCCCGTTCCACAGCATGTCGACACGACCGCTCTTTAATTCCGCTTCCTTGCTCGCCCAGTCGATGGGCTTAAATTCCACCTCTTCGCCCAGGCGCTTCGCCGCTTCGGTCGCCAGGTCGATGTCAAAACCGACGATCTTGTTGCTCTCATCGACAAAGCCCATCGGCGGGAAATTGTCGTCTAAGCCAAG
>CAJPUA010000211.1 GCA_905373705.1 uncultured Schwartzia sp.
GGACAGGAAACAGGTGAATTTTATTGGCGACGGCGTTTACTAAGTGGCAAGGCTGTGGAAACGACTTTATCTTAGTGGATGATATGGAGCGGCGGATTTCTGATCCCGCGGCGCTGGCAAAGCGGGTCTGCGACCGGCATTATGGTATCGGCGGCGACGGTCTGATTCTGGTGTTGCCCTCGGATAAAGCCGATTTTCGTATGCGGATTTTCAATACGGACGGCAGCGAAGCAGAGATGTGTGGAAATGGTATCCGTTGTTTTGCCCGACTGGTCTACGAATCGGGAAGGACAGATAAAACGGCGTTCCATGTGGAAACAGGCGCCGGTATTTTGCGCCCGTCTTTGATGACGATCGACGAAAAGATGATGGTGCGGGTAGATATGGGAGAACCGGTGCTTACCGCCGCTCGTATTCCGGTAGACGGTTTTGGGGAAGAGCGGGTGATCGATCAGCCGATTACGGTGCTGGGAAAGACGTATCGGGCAACGTGCGTATCCATGGGGAACCCCCATTGCGTAGTATTTCTGGACGATTTGTCGGCGTTGGATATCGATCGCGTCGGCCCGGCCTTCGAGAGCCATAGCTGGTTCCCTAACCGGGTGAATATGGAGTTTGTCGTCGTTCGCGACCGTTCCCATTTGCGAATGCGGGTCTGGGAACGTGGGGCGGCGGTGACGTTGGCTTGCGGGACCGGCGCCTGCGCGACGTTGGTCGCGGCAGTTTTGAACGATAAGGCGGAGCGCGCGGCGGAGATTGAGTTGGACGGCGGGTGCCTCACCGTTGAGTGGGGGAAGGATAATCACGTTTATATGACCGGCCCGGCGGAGCGGGTATTTTCGGGAGAACTGGCCGAGTGACAGCGGTGGGAAGGAGCACGCTATGCTGAGAAGCATGACCGGTTTTGGGACGGGGAACGCCGAAGATGAAAATTATCGGGTCGCAATTGAAGTTAAGGCAGTGAATCAGCGGTTTTTAGACGTAGATATCCGTATGCCGCATAGTCTGGATCCTTTTATTGACGCCATGCAGAGGAAGATTCGCGATTACGCGGCTCGCGGCAAACTGACCGTAAGCGTGCAGTTTTTGATAAGCGAGAGTCGTCGCGAGAGATTCGCGTGGACCACAATTTAGCCAAGACATATCACGCGGCTCTAAACGAGATCAGCGATACCCTGCGGTTGGCGCGCCTTGGCACGGTGGCGGAGATCGCGGCTTATCCGGGCGTCCTGACGCCAGTCGAGATAGAAAGCGATATGTCCGGCGTGAGGCCGCTTCTCCTAAAAGCCTTGGAAGACGCGCTGCGGCAGTTTGTGGCTATGCGCGAAGCGGAAGGCGAGCATCTCAAAGTGGATTTTCTCGCCCGGCTGAAGGTTTTGGAAGAGCACGTTGAAGCGATTGCGGCGTTGGGACCGGAGATCGTCGAACGTTATCGGGAACGATTGCAAAAGACGCTGGCGGAACTTCTCGCCGAAACGGAAATCGATCCCGCCCGTATTATTCAAGAAACGGCCATCTACGCCGATAAAGTAAATTATACGGAAGAGATCGTCCGCCTGCGCAGCCATTTTCAGCAATTTCGCCAGATTTTGGCGGAGGCGGCGGAGCCGGTAGGGCGGAAGCTGGATTTTCTTATTCAGGAAATGAATCGGGAGATCAATACGACGGCATCGAAGGCGAACAGTACGCAGGCGACGCGGACAGCGGTCGAGGTCAAGAGTGAAATCGAAAAATTGCGGGAACAAATCCAAAATGTAGAATGAGGGGGATATTTGTGGATATTAAGCTGCTCAATATCGGCTTCGGCAATATCGTGTCGGTGAACCGAGTCATTGCCATTGTCAGTCCTGAATCCGCGCCCATTAAGCGAATTATTCAGGAGGCGCGTGAGGCCGGGCGGCTGATCGATGCTACATATGGCCGCCGGACCCGTGCCGTGATCGTCGCTGACAGCGGCCATGTGATATTGTCCGCCGTGCAGCCGGAGACGGTGGCCCATCGGGCGGCGGGCGATGAACCGGAATACCGGATGAAGGATGATGAAGCATGAAGCAGGGCTGTCTTATCGTGGTTTCCGGTCCGTCCGGTACGGGCAAGGGAACCGTGTGCGCGTCGCTTCTGGCCGCTCATCCGGAGATCGCTTATTCTATTTCCGCTACGACCCGCCAGCCGCGGGACGGGGAACACAATGGCGTTAATTATTATTTTTTGGAAAAACCGGCTTTCGAGCGAATGATCGCGGACGGTGAGCTTCTGGAATGGGCCGAGGTTTACGGCCATTATTATGGCACGCCACTGCGCCCTATTCAAGAGAAACTGGCCGACGGGCAAGATATTCTATTGGAGATTGATACGCAGGGGGCGCTGAAAGTACAGAAAAAATGTCCCGATGGCATATTTATTTTCCTTTTGCCGCCGTCGCTCACGGAATTGGAGCGTCGGATACGCGGCCGCGGAACGGAAGATGAGAAAGATCTTGCCCGTCGCCTGGCGGCGGCGCAGAAAGAAATTGACGTAGCGCATCGTTATCGCTATGCCGTAGTAAACGATAAAGTAGATACGGCCGTAGCGAAAATCGCTGCTATTTTGACTGCGGAACACTGCCGGATGGAGGCTAATCGTCAGCTTTTGACAGAAATCGCGGGAACCAAGGAAAAACGCTGAACAAGCGTCGCTGTAGAACATTACCGTTAGCAAAGTAAAGAAGGGGTTGGAGAAAATTATGGATATTGTACATCCGCCGATGGGAAACTTGTTGAAGAAGGTCGACAGCCGTTATACGTTGGTCGTTTTGGCGGCGAAAAGGGCTCGGCAGCTTTTGGACGGAGCGGAAGCCAAGGTTTCCGTCCGGACGACGAAAAATGTGACGAAGGCGCTGGCTGAGGTTGCGGAAGGACGAATTCTTTACGAGCGGAGAAAGGGCGGCATTAAGTAGCAACGAGCGAGTCCCGTCGATAAAAAGAGTCGGAATCTCCGAGAAAAGGGGGCAGGCGCGGTGCTCGAAGAGAAAAAAATCGTTTTAGGCGTTACCGGCGGCATTGCCGCTTATAAAGCGGTGGAAGTCGCCAGCCGTCTGAGGCAGGCGGGGGCCGAGGTACATGTCGTCATGACGCGGGAAGCCACCGAATTCGTAACGGAACTGACTTTTCGTGAAATCAGCGGCAATCCGGTCACAATGGATATGTGGGCACCGGTAACGCATTGGAATGTGGCGCACATCGCGCTGGCAAATCTGGCGGACGCG
>CAJPUA010000212.1 GCA_905373705.1 uncultured Schwartzia sp.
CCTCCTTGCCTTCGACGACAATCGCCGTCGCGCCGAGCCGCTGTGATATTTTCGCTAATTTAACGGAAGACACGATCGGCACGATCGGCGTCCCCGATTCCTTACCCAGACCAAACATGTCCCGGGAAAATCCCGCCCCCGCGACCACGAGGTCAATGCCCTCGTCGATGGCCGTCGTGACGACTTCGGTAAACTTACTCGCCGCCACCATGATATTGATACCGACGATCCCTTTTGTCAGAGACTTCGCCAGCCGTATTTCATAACGGAGTTCATCATTAGACATGCCGGAAGCCGCAATGAGACCGATCCCGCCCTCATTCGCTACCGCCGCGGCCAGCCGCGCCGTAGAGAGGCGAATCGCCATGCCGCCTTGTACAATCGGCATCGTAGCAACCTTGCCGCCGATCCTGAGCTCTGGAAGTTTCAAACGCAACTCCTCCCATCTGTCCGCCCTACCTTAGAAAGTCCCGTGAACGATTATCCACGGGACTTTTCGCAAGGAAGGCACGGGAACCAGGATCATTTCTCCTTATTCTGGTCAATATAGGTTACCACGTCCTGCACCGTCTTGATCTTTTCCGCAGCCTCATCTGGGATCTCGATACCGAACTCTTCCTCGAAAGCCATAATCAGCTCAACAATATCCAAAGAATCTGCGCCCAGGTCGTCAATGAAGGTGGACTCCAGCGTAACCTCGTCCGCCTCGACCCCCAGCTGCTCAACCACGATATCTCTGACTTTTTCAAAAGTCGACATGTCGTTCACCTCCCTCCGAAAAATCCGTCACTCTTGTTATATCACATAACCATGCCGCCGTCTACCGTGAGCACCTGCCCCGTAATGTAGGCAGCCTGGTCGGAAGCTAAAAACAGCGCCGCTTTCGCAACATCCTCCGGCTCTCCGGCGCGTCCCAGCGGAATCCCCGCCAGCATCGTCTCTTTCACCGTATCCGGCAGAACATCCGTCATATCCGAGCGAATGAAGCCCGGCGCGATCGCGTTGACCGTGATCCCCCGGCCGGCCAGTTCCTTGGCCAGCGCCTTCGTAAAGCCAATGACGCCCGCTTTCGCCGCCGCGTAATTCGCCTGGCAGGAGTTGCCGACGAGTCCGACGACAGACGCCATGTTTACTATACGCCCATAGCGCTTTTTCATCATAAACTTCGCTGCGGCCTTGGAGCAATGGAATACGCCTTTCAGATTCGTATTGAGAACCGCATCCCAATCTTCTTCCTTCATGCGCAGCAAAAGACCGTCGCGGGTAATGCCGGCGTTGTTGACGAGGATATCGATCGCGCCGAAAGCATCTATCGTCTTTTCAACCATTTCCGTGGCTGCTGTTTCGTCCGCCACGTCCGCCGGCACAAGGATCGCCTTGCCGCCCGCGCCCTCGATCTCCTTACGTACGGCCTCCGCGGCGGCAACATTCCCGGCAAAGTTCAGCGCGACGGCCGCGCCTTCGGCCGCCAAATGCAGCGCGATCGCCCGACCGATGCCTCGGGAGGCACCGGTCACGAGGGCATGTCTGCCGTCTAAAAGCATATTATCGGACCTCCTTCAATGTGTCAAGCGTTTTTTCCAACGAGGCCGTGTTTTCCACGTTCATATTCTTGAGCGTCCGGTCAATTCGCTTATTAAAGCCGCACAACGTCTTCCCCGGCCCCGCCTCGACGAAATGCGTTGCGCCGAAAGCCGTCATGGCCGCTACGCAGTCCTCCCACTTGACGGGGTGATCTGCCTGCTTTACGAGATTTTCTTTGATTTCCGCCGCTTTTTCTTCCAGCTCGCCGGTATAGTTAGAAACGACCGGAAACTGCGCGTCGTGAATCTCCACCTTATCCAGCTCTGCCGCCAGCTTCTTCGCCGCCGGCGCCATCAAAGTGCTGTGGAAGGGCGCGCTGACCGGCAGGATGACGCACTTCGCCGCGCCTGCTGCCGTGAGGGCTTCGGTGGCTTTCTTCACGCCAGCCGTCGCCCCGGCAATGACCGTCTGTCCCGGGCAGTTGAAATTGACCGCCTGAACCGGCGACTCTTTGGAAACCTTTTCGCAGATCGCCACGATTTTATCGCGCTCTAAGCCAAGCACCGCCGCCATTGCGCCCTCGCCGACGGGAACCGCTTCCTGCATAAACGCGCCGCGCTTATGTACCAACCGCACGGCATCCGCAAAGGCCAGCACACCCGCCATAACGAGCGCCGAATATTCGCCCAGGCTATGGCCCGCCGCCACATCCGCCGTAACGCCCTTCTCTTTCAGGAGCGTCGCCGCGATGACGCTGACCGTCAAAATCGCCGGCTGCGTATTCGCCGTGAGGGTAAGCTCCTCTGCCGGACCTTCAAAGCATAGCTTACGAATGGAATAGCCCAGCGCTTCGTCCGCTTCGTCAAAGAGCTTTCGAGCACTCTCATACTGCTCGTAAAACTCCCGCCCCATGCCGACGGTCTGAGCGCCCTGCCCCGGAAAAATAAACGCTAATTTACCCATTGCCATTCCTCCCCGGCGATTACCGCAGATTTTCCTGCACCATATCCAGCGCGTTGGGTATTCCCTTCACGAGCTTCTGGATAATATCCTCTACTGATTCAATGCTGGAAAGCATCCCGGAGATCTGCCCGATCATTACCGAGCCCATCTCGACGTCGCCCTCCCGGGCCGCCAGACGAAGCGTGCCCAGTCCCAGCTTTTCCAACTCCTCTAAAGGTGCGCCGTGGCTCTCCCGATCGAGATAAATGCGGGAAAGCTTGTTCTGGAGGACCCGCGCCGGATGCCCCGTCGCCCGTCCCGTAACTACCGTTGAGCGATCGCGCGCCTTGAGTACCATGTTTTTATAATTTTCGTGCGCAATACATTCCTTCGACAGGACGAAGCGCGATCCCATCTGCACCGCCTTCGCCCCCAAGGCGAACGCCGCGCAGATACCGCGCGAGTCGCCGATTCCGCCCGCGGCGATGACCGGTATCTCAACCGCATCGACCACCTGCGGCACCAAGGGAAGCGTCGCGATCTCACCGATATGTCCGCCGCTCTCCATGCCCTCGGCGATCAACGCGTCCACACCAGTGCGCGCCAGCCGCTTGGCCAGTGCCACAGACGCCACTACGGGGATGACCTTCGTACCAATCTCCTTGAGCGCCGGAATGTACTCGCTCGGATTCCCCGCGCCCGTCGTCACGACCGGCACCCGCTCGTCGACGACGACCTGCATGACTTCCTTGACGAAGGGCGACATGAGCATG
>CAJPUA010000213.1 GCA_905373705.1 uncultured Schwartzia sp.
GTCAGTGACGACAAGCTGACATGGACGTTCAGGGTCAGCGACAAAGCGAAATTCTCGAACGGCAATAAAGTTACGGCGGCGGCCTGCAAAGCCTCAATCGAGCGGGCGATAACGAGATCCGTCGAGGCGAAAAATTGGGCAAATATCGCTTCCGTGGAAGCAAGCGGGCAGGAACTGACGATTAAGACAAATCAGCCGATGTCCGGCTTGCCGGGCGTTCTGGGCGATCCGTTTTTCGTGATTATCGATACAAGCGTCACCGATCGAGATTATGGAAAACAGGGGCCTATTTGTACCGGTCCGTATACAGTCCGGTCATTTACCCGGGACAAGGCGATCATGGACGCCAATCCGAATTATTGGGACGGCCCGGTTCCGTTTAAGACTGTAGATATTACCTCGATTGATGATCCGAATACGCGGGCGATGGCGCTTCAAAAGGGCGATATCGATGTCGCGGTCAACATCGCTTTTGGCGATATGGAGCTTTTCCGTGGCAAGCCGGATTTTCGCATCAGCGAGGTAGCCTCGATTCGCGATGTATTGGCGCGGATTAATGTGAGCGAAGGGCGTATCCTGGCGGATAAAAGAGTTCGTCAAGCGCTCATTTCTTCGTTGGATCGCGAAGCCTACTGCAACGTACTGCTGAAAAAAACGTTCATCCCCGGAGGGCCAGCGATGCCGCCGTCGCTGGATTTTGGCTTTAACGAGCTGAAAGATCCCAACGCGTACAATGTGGATCGCGCCAAGACGCTCCTGGCTGAAGCCGGCTGGAAGGATTCCGACGGCGATGGGATCCTTGATAAGGATGGTAAGCCGCTCTCTATTAAATTCACTTATTACAGCAGTCGCGCTGAGCTGCCGATGTTCGTTGAGGCGGCGCAGGCGGACGCCGCTAAGGTTGGCATCAAGATTGTACCGGAGAATATGGATTATGGGGCACTGGATGCAATCGGCGTTCGCGGCGACTATGACCTTCTGATCTCTAATATCATGACGGAGCAAGCAGGCAGTCCGTTGAATTTCATTACTATGTACTGGAAGAGCAACATTGACGGACAAAATCCGCAAAATGCTTCCGGGTACTCCAATAAGCAGTTTGACGCGCTGGCCGATCAGTTCGCCGCCGAGTTTGATCCGGTCAAACGCCGCCAGATTCTCGTCGATATGCAGAAAATATTACTGGAAGACGCGGCGACGATCATCTTCGGCTATCCGACGACAAACATTATCAGTCGGAAAAATATCGCCAACGCCGACATTCAAACGTGTGATTATTATTGGCTGACTAAGGACTGGAAACTGGCGGAATAAAAGAAAATAGCGAAAGACGAAATCCCGGCAGAAATTACTTTCTGGCGGGATTTTGCATTAAAAATTAACTTTAACTTTTCATCGTTTGTGATATAATTGCAATGTAGTTGAGGATTATTCTCAATTTGATCACATGATGGCAAAAATGGTAGAAGGTATGGCAGCGATAGAAGAAGAGGCTGGAGGAGAAAAGACAGGCGCTGGTAAATGGAGTGACGCTGGGTGCGCGAAGGGGTGAGGGAAATGTTCAAGGGATTTTTCCAAAATTGCGCCTGTCCGAAAGGACTGGCCGGGAAACTGATGGTCGCGATGATGAATTACGGACCGCACGCCGCCTTGGCTAAATGGGCGTTTCCGCATATTCAGATTGCAAAGACCGCGACGGCACTCGATGTCGGTTGCGGCGGAGGCGGCAATGTGCGGCGATTGCTCGTCTGTTGTGAGAACGGTCATGTCGTTGGCGTCGATCAAAGCGAGATCAGCGTGGAGAAATCACGAAGCTATAATGAAGAGGCGATTCGCAGTGGACAGTGTGAGATTCGACAGGCAGATGTGGCGGAGCTTCCTTTTCCCGAGGCAACCTTTGACGTAGTGACGGCGTTTGAGACGGTATATTTCTGGCCGGGGTTGGAAAAAAGCTTTCGGGAAATTTTTCGGGTTATGAAGCCGGGCGGCGTTTTTCTTGTCAGTAACGAATCGACAGGGCACGATAAAATTGCAGAAAAATTTTCTCGGATCATTGACGGCATGGTTCCCTACACGGTCGAAGATATCGGGGACGCTATGCAAAAGACCGGCTTTACCGTCATTGAAACGGATATTGATCAAAGGACAAATCGTATCGCCGTTGTAGGGAAAAAACTGACGGATGTGGGGCAAAATAGTGATCAGCTGAGGTAAAAAGAAGGGCAGGTAATGGATAAGCATGAAACCAAATTATAAAAATTGGGTGCCGAAAGGTATGTTGTGGGGAATATACGCAGCTACGGGCTTAGCGGTGATCCTTTTTGTGTGGGCGGTGACGTCGCTGGCCGGCATTTGGGGGCTGGTACTGGACGGTATTTTTGGTCTGCTGTCGGTTGCCGGTCTGTTTGGCGCGGTGACGATGACACGGCTATATAAGGCTTTTTCGTATGAAGGAAAAACGCGCCTCTCAGAACGGATTATTGAGGGCACTGCCTCCTACGTGACGATTCCTGCAGGTGGAACGGGGCTTGACGTCGGCTGTGGCAGCGGCGCCTTGACGATCGCCTGCGCCAAGCGTAATCCTGAGGCGAAAATGGTGGGTGTGGATCGCTGGGGGATCGAGTATTCGTCGTTTAGCCAAGCACTTTGCGAGGAGAACGCCAAGGCGGAAGGCGTTGCAGAGAAGATCGAGTTTCGCCAGGGCGACGCCCGAAAACTACCCTTTGAAGACGAGACGTTTGACGCAGTAACCAGCAATTATGTTTACCACAATATCAACGGTATTGATCGGCGTAAATTGTTGGAAGAGACTCTGCGTGTTTTGAAAAAAGGCGGAACCTTCGCCATTCATGATCTCTTATCGCCGTCCTATTACGGCGATCTGGAGACATGGATGGAGGAGCTTAGAAAAGCAGGGTACGAAAAGGTCGAACTTATCGATACGACGCAGGGAAAATTCATGACCGCTGAGGAAGCAAAAAAATTGTGGCTAAAAGGATCCAAACTGCTTCTCGGACAAAAATAATTTTGCCGTATTTTGGGAAACAAAAACTCGAAACCGCTGGAAGCGTTTAGTTCCGGCGATTTCGAGTTTTTGTTCTGTTGAGCTTTTGCTCAGGCTGGGTTGGGCGTATAGATAACGCTTTGGTTCTTGCCGTTCTCTTTCGCCTGATAAAGAGCGGCGTCCGCCTGATCGAGAAGATCGGCAAATTCGATTGCCGGATCGACAAGGGTAAGCC
>CAJPUA010000214.1 GCA_905373705.1 uncultured Schwartzia sp.
GCCGATCGTCTGAATAAGCGACGTATCGGAGCGCAGGAAGCCCTCCTTGTCCGCGTCGAGGATCGCCACCAGCGACACCTCCGGCATATCGAGGCCTTCGCGCAGGAGATTGATCCCTACCAGCACGTCGAACACCCCGGCGCGGAGATCGCGGATCAGCTTCGCCCGTTCCATCGTCGCGATGTCGGAATGAAGGTAGCGCACCTTAACGCCGGCTTCCTTGAGATATTCGGTGAGATTCTCCGCCATCTTCTTCGTCAGCGTCGTCACCAGTACCCGTTCCTTCGCCGCCGCCCGCGTTCGTATTTCCGCCATCAGGTCGTCGATCTGCCCCTCCAGCGGCCGCACCTCTACAACCGGGTCGAGAAGCCCCGTCGGACGGATAATCTGCTGCACAACCTGCTGCGCTTTTCCCAGCTCGTACTCGGCGGGCGTCGCCGAAATATAGATGATCTGGTTGATCCGCTGCTCAAATTCCTCGAACGTCAGCGGTCGGTTATCAAAGGCGGAGGGCAGACGAAAGCCGTTATCGACCAGCGAGATCTTGCGCGACCGATCCCCCGCATACATCGCCCGCAGCTGCGGCACCGTCACATGGGACTCGTCCATGACGATGAGAAAATCCTCGGGAAAATAATCGAGCAGCGTATACGGCGCGTCGCCCGCCTGTCGGTGCGTCAGATGGCGCGAATAATTTTCGATGCCGGAGCAGTAACCCATCTCCTGCATCATCTCCAAATCGTAATTCGTGCGCTGCGACAGGCGCTGCGCTTCCAGGAGCCGCCCCTTCCCTTCCAGAAATTTCAGCTGCTCACCCAGCTCCTGCCGAATGCTGTCCATAGCGATCGCCATATCGTCTTTCGACGTAACGTAATGGGACGCGGGAAAAATCATCGAATGGGTGCGCTCCCCGTAGATCTCCCCCGTCGTTACGTCGTATTCCAGCAAACGTTCGATCTCATCGCCAAACATCTCGATGCGCACCGCCCGGTTATTGTACCCAGCGGGAAAGACCTCGATGACGTCGCCGCGCACCCGGAATTTCCCGCGGTCAAAGCCAACGTCGTTGCGCTCGTACTGAATGGCGACGAGTTTCCGCAGAATCGCGTCCCGGTCGACCTCCTGCCCCTTGTGCAGGGAAACGACCATCTCATGATAGCTCTCCGGCGAGCCAAGGCCGTAAATGCACGATACGCTCGCCACCACGATGACATCGCGGCGCTCGAACAAAGAGCAGGTCGCCGAATGGCGCAGCTCGTCGATCTCATCGTTGATTGAAGCGTCCTTCTCGATATATGTATCCGTCGCCGGGATGTACGCCTCCGGCTGGTAGAAGTCGTAATAGCTCACGAAGTAGCCGACGTAATTTTCCGGGAAGAAGGTCTTGAATTCACTGGCAAGCTGCGCCGCCAGCGTCTTATTGTGCGCGATGACAAGCGTCGGCTTCTGCACGCGCTCGATCGTCTTGGCGATGGTGAAGGTCTTGCCCGTCCCCGTCGCCCCTAAAAGCACCTGCGCCTCCATGCCGTTCAGCACGCCCTGCGACAGATCCTCGATCGCCTGCGGCTGATCGCCCATGGGCTGAAAAGGAGCCACAACCTTAAACGGGACTTCTTTATCAAATTGCATCGTATTCAGCTTCGGCACCATCGTCACGCGATCCGCCCTCCTTCATTGAACATACTATTTTTTATTATACCGCAGTCCATCCATAAAAAAAAGCAGGCGATTATCTCGCGCTTCAAAGGCAACGTGAGGCAACCGCCTGCTTTTCATGCTCGATTATAAAATTTTCCCATCTCAGACGTTCAGGAGACCGCCTCGACGTATGTCAACAGCTCGGTAACCTTGACAGCCTGCGCGCCGGTATCGATGAATTTCCCCTTCTCGGTCTCCACGAGCGGCATCGCGCTGGCGCTGGCCCGGCTCTGATCAATATAAACGATTTTCGCTTTCTGCCCGTTCGACAGTTTAACCCAGTTCCCGATAAGCGACTGACAGATCCTGCTGACAAACACTACGCTGTACTCAGGATTAAATTTTCCTCCCACCGTATCGCGCTGAATAATGTCAAAGATATCGAAAGGCGATTTGCGGCGGGAATAAGCGCGGTTCGCCGCCATCGCGTCATAGCTGTCAAGAATGCCCAAAATATGGCCGAAAGGCGATATTTGATTCTTTTTGAGCTGTGCCGGATAGCCGGACCCATCGCAGCGCTCATGGTGCTGCATAATGCCGATCATCACTTCATCCTTCTCATCCATTCCGCTGAATTTCAAAAGTTCACAGGCCATCGCCGGGTGCCTGCCGAGAATGGCCCGCTCGGTGTTACTCAAAACCCCCGGCTTGTTGAGAAGCGCCGTGGCGATCTTGAGCTTGCCCACATCGAGCAGCAGACCCGCCACCATCAGACGGCGCCGCCGAGAAACCGGCCATCCCAGCCAGCTTCCCATCAAGTCCCCCAGAATAGCCAGGTGCAGGCTGTGGTGCAGCAAATAATTTCTCTCTTCGCGCGGTATATTATGGATCTGCGTCACCGCCCGGGCGCCGTTGCACAGCTGCTTGAACCGGCTGCTGGCGATCAGTTCATTGACGGCGTCGAGATCCAGCTTCGCCGCCCCGTTACGGTTAAATAACCCCCGCAGCTCTTCCATGACCGATTTATACCCATCGAGATAGTTAAAGTCGAGCAGTCTTTCCTTCTTCGGATCAGAGCCGCGGTAAGCGTTTTCTTCCGGCTCCGGCTCTTTTTCTTCCTCAGGTTCTCCTGCCCCCGGGGCGGGGGACGCGCCTTCTTTTTCCTCTTCTTCTTCAGGAAGATCGAATGTATACTCTTTGGCCTCTTTCATCGCAGGATCGTCCGGAGTTAGAATATCTACCGCCGGCGCGGCCGTCTCCGGAATACGCTTGAGAAAAGTGTTTATATCCTCTCGCGTTTGAAGATGCTTGATAAGCCTTTCCGTCAGCCGCGTCCCCTTCTGCACCAAAATATCGCCGTTGTCATGATGAATCGGCTCGCCCAGCACCATACCCGGTTTTAGATTTTCAATCGAACACCGAATCATTGCCATTATCTCTCTCTCCTTGTGAAAATTTGCCAGATATTTTATCTCTCGCGGGCGTCACATTCCCTTGCGGACGCCGCCCCCGCTTTCTCTCTGAATTCTCTGCCGCAACCTGCCGCCTAAGTTACGAGCAGCTCGTCATA
>CAJPUA010000215.1 GCA_905373705.1 uncultured Schwartzia sp.
CTCTGATTCTTCAAGTTTCGTCGGGAAGGTCCAGGGGATAAAAGACCGAATTTTCTTTTGGGATAGCGGGATTGGACCTTCGGCGATTTTTCGCCGCCTCTGGTCATTTAAAGCGCCGTTCGTTATAATACTGTTATAACGAAAAGGAAGATAGGAAGGAGTTTTGACGTATGCTCGTTCACGATCTGCTTAAGCGCGGGAATGATAGTGACGACGCTGTATATAGCCAGTTGGGCGCGCTGACGTATCTGGGGCTTAAGGTGGCGGTGGAAAACAGCCGTCGCCGTCTTTACGCGCAGGGTGTGCGCCGCAATCAGTGCGTCGCCATCTATTCCCGCAACCGGGCGGAATATATCGCCGCCTTCATGGCGATTGTTTCGCTGGGGGCGATCGCCGTTCCCCTTCATTTTCAGCTCAGCGCGCGGGAGGTCGCGGCGATGCTGCAGGACGCGGATTGTCGCTTTTTGCTTACGGATCGGGAGCTGGCGCTTGATGTCGCGTTGGCGGCGCGAGGCGTTCCGGCGGTGCGCCAGATCGTTCTCGCCGCTCTCATCGAGCCGACGACGCTCCCTCCGCCGCTGGCTCTCGCGAAGGCTTTCGGCGCGGACGAAACGGCGGCGCTCTTTTATACGCCGGGAACGGATGGTACGCCGTGGGGCGTTATGCTCTCGCACCGCAATTTGGTCATGAATGCCATCGACGTCCAGCAAGCGGTAGGACTGCGGCGCGCCGATAATATTTTCTGCGCCCTGCCTCTCGATCATCCTTTCGGCTGGACGTGCGCGGTCATGGGAGCGCTGTATGTGGGGGCGACGATCAGCGTTCTCGATACGGTGACGCCGCAAAAGACGATCGATGTTGCGCGGGTCCTCGGTGTCACGGTTATCGTTCTCGGACCTTCCCTGCTGCCGCTCATTACCCGGCTGGCACAGCCGGCGGATATGAAATCCCTGCGCTTTGTCCTGTCTGGGGAGGAGCCGCTCGAACCGGAGAGCGGCGAGGCGTTCCGGCAGAAATTTGGCGTCCCCGTCGTCGAGGGATATGGGCTTCCTGAAGCGTCCCCCGTGGTGACGATGAACGATCCTCAAGCAACTCGATCCGGCTCGGTGGGGACGGCTATTCCGGACGTTCGCGTCCGCGTCGCAAAACCTGATGGGAGCGGTGCGTCGGACGGCGGGGCGGGGGACCTGCTCGTGCAGGGGCCGAACGTCATGCACGGCTATTGGCGAAAGCCGGAAGCGACGGCGGCGGCGCTGGCGGACGGCTGGCTCCATACCGGCGTGACTGCTCGCCGGGAGGCGGACGGGTACGTCTACATTCTTGGGCGACGGGGAGAAAATCTCGTGAACATGGGTGAGTGTATCTCTCCGCGGGAAATTGAAACGGTCATCGGCGCGTATCCCGGCGTCGCGGAAGCGGCGGTCGTTGCCGTAGAAGCCGCGTCGCGAGGGAAAGTCCTCAGTTGTTTCTATACCGTCGAGGAGGACGGCTTTGTCGATCCCCAAAGGCTTAAAAAGTATTTGCAAAAGAAGCTGGCGCTGTTTAAAATTCCCCGCGCGTTTTACGAGTTGGAAAAAATACCCCGCACGGCGGCGGGGCATATAGATCGAGAGGCGCTTTCCGCGACGCCGGAGGGAAAGTCCGAATAAGGTGGATTTCCCAAAATTTGTTGTCAGTCGGAGAAGAATGCCTGCACGAGCCGGGTGAGAGCCTCTTGATCGGCGGCGGCCATCGTTTCCCTTGCCGCGTGCATGGCCAGGAGGGGGACGCCCACGTCCTGCCCGCGCATGACGAGATTAGCGGCGGCTATCGCGCCCAGCGTCGCGCCGCCGGGGATGCTGGAACGGTTGGCGAAGGTCTGACAGGGAATGTCATGCTGGCGGCAAAGCTCGGCGACGATAGCCTGCGCCGCCGCGTCTCCTGCGTAGGATTGGCTCGCCGCCTGCTTGATTGCTAAGCCGCCGCCAAGCCGGGGACGGTTCGTGGGATCCGCTTTATCGGGGTAGTTCGGGTGGAGGGCGTGCGCTGCGTCCACTGAGAGCAGAAAGCCGCGGACAGTGTCGGCGAGAAGATCGTCAGAATCAAGCTCCAGCCCGCGGTAGACGGCAGAGAGAAGCTGGGAGAGGAGCGACGAAGCAGCGCCCTGCTTCGTACGGCTGCCGACCTCCTCGTGATCGAACAGGGCGACAAGCTGAATCCCCTTCGCCGCTCCGCTGTCAACGAGACCGTCGAGGCAGGCGCGGACTCCGGCGAGATTATCAAGGCGCGGCGCTGAGATGAGCTCGCTGTCGAACCCGAGGGTGCAGCCCGGTTCGGCCGCGTACAGGGTAAGATCATAAGACAAAATATCATCAGGCGCGTGACCGATCTCGCGCGCCAATTTGGTGAGGAAGAAATCGTCGTCCTTCTCTTTGACAAGAAGCGACGCGAGGGGCGTGAGCGACGTCTGACGATCGAGCTTTTCCCCCTGCGTATTGACGTCGCGGTTCATGTGGATCGCGAGCCGGGGAATCGTCAGGATCGGGCGCGCCAGATCGATGAGGTACGGTTCGGGGGTAAAAGGGTCTTTCCCCCGCAGAACGATCTCGCCCGCCAGCGACAAGGGGCGGTCGAGCCAGCTGGAAAGGATCAGGCCGCCGTATGGCTCGACGTTCACCATGCCGTAACCGTCCCGGGCTTCGCCGGCGCGCGGTTTCACGCGAAACCCAGGGAAATCTGTGTGTGCGGCGGCGATGCGAAGGCCGCGCGGCGACTTTTCTCCAATGCGGAACGCGAACAAAGAGGAGCCGAATACCTTCGTATAGTAGCTTTTCTCCGGCTGCAAAAGCCACGGCTGTCCCCAGGTGAGCGGCGCGAATCCCGCATCACGTAAAAGCCTCTCGCTGGCCCGCGCGGCATGAAAGGGCGACGGGCTTTGGGCGATAAAAGTCAGAAGATCCTGAACGATAAACATGGCATATCTCTCCTTAAACATGAATTTTCAGCGCGTCGTTCATACATTGTTATCAGTATATCATATTTTGTGGGAAAAGGTCTGCCACCCAAGATCGTCGACCCTTCTTTTCCTTTCGGTGCGGCACCGCAGAGAGAGGGCGGAAGCGTCGGGCGAAAGCTTGCGCACGGTGTCAAACGATGAGGAAAAAGTGCATAAGCCGGAGAAAACAGCGAAAAATACCGCCCGAAGAGAAGGCGCGCCCCCTTGTTT
>CAJPUA010000216.1 GCA_905373705.1 uncultured Schwartzia sp.
CTCTTTTTCCGAGGTACAGGCGGCAATCGGCATTTTAGGCGAGTTGCCGGAGACAGGCGAGGGGCTGCTTATTGCCTCAAAGATCGCTGACCGTCTGAAGATTACCCGGTCTGTTATTGTCAACGCCCTGCGGAAATTCGAGTCGGCGGGCGTCATCGAATCGAAATCGCTGGGAATGAAGGGGACTTATATAAAGGTTCTTAACGAGCATTTGCTCGAAGAAATAAAGAAGATGAGACGTTAAAGCAGTATTATCAGGCGATTCCAACGGAATTTTGCCTGATTTTTTTCGCCTGAAAAGATTTCTTAGAGCTAGGACAATCTGACTGTTTCAAAAAAAAAACGAAAAAAATCGTGTTCTGGAAGAAAAAACATGATACAATAGGGTCGTAAATTAGAATTTAATAAGGATTTGGCATCAAAACAAAAAGCGTTTCTCTTCTGAACCCGCGTCAGACAAAGGGAAAGGGGCTTTTTGGCATTTATATTTTGGGCAGAGGTGATACCATGTTGGAACAGATTATGGCGGCGAATGATTTTGATTATCTGGGACGCGGCCTGAAAGCGGCGAACCTGCGGCAGGAGGTTATCGCGAATAATCTGGCAAACGTTAATACGCCGAAATTCAAGCGGAGTGAAGTTGCGTTCGAGAAACTTCTGGCGTGGGAGCTTTACGGCGACCGGCGTGAGAACACTCTGCCACTGGTGCGTACGCATGATAAGCACTTGCCGATTAATTATCCAAGGACCAGGGCGGAAGCGAAAATTGCGTCGGATCCGACGATAACGATGCGGGTTGATAAAAATAATGTCGACGTTGATATCGAGATGGCGGATCTGGCGAAAAACCAGATCTATTACAATGCTTTGGCAACGGAGCTGAGCAATTATATTTCCCGGGTAAAGAGCGTAATGCAGCCGGAAGGGTAGCTTCCGGCGGATAAGCGAATAAGGAGCTGAAAACGATGAGTATGTTCGGAGGAATCGACGCATCGGCGTCAGGCCTGACGGCTGAACGATTACGAATGGATGTTATTTCCAATAATATAGCGAACGCCAATACGACGCGGACGCCAGAGGGAGGGGCCTATAAGCGCCGGTATGTCGTCTTTGAACCGCGAGAAAAGAAGGAAATCGGCAAGTTCGCCGGGTTTCTGGCAGGAGCTATCAACCGGAATAATCAACGGGGTGCCGGGAACGGTGTCCGCGCCGTTCGTATCGAGGAAGATCGGACGCAGGGGCCGCTGGTCTATGACCCCGGACATCCAGACGCGAACGCGGCCGGTTATCTCGAGCGGCCGAACGTGAATGCAGTCGCGGAAATGGTCGATATGATCACGGCGTCTCGGTCATATGAGGCGAATGTCACAGCGATCAACGCCGCCAAGGGTATGGCGATGAAGGCATTAGATATTGGCAAAGGCTGATAAGAAAATAGATGGGATGAGGTGATACTATGGAGATAGAACCGTTGCAGATGACGCCGGTAAGGGCTGTCAAGATGAGCGCTGAGAGCCACTTGGGGGAAACTCTGGCGCCGCAGAAAATTAAATCTTTCAGTGAGTATTTGACGGATTCCCTGAAAGAGACAAATCGCCTCCAAAAAAGCTCTGAGGCTCTAAACGCCGCACTGGCGGCAGGGGAGATCAGCGATATTTCCGAAGTTGTTATCGCTAGCCAGAAAGCGGATATCGCCTTGCATTTGACTATGCAGGTCAAAAATAAAGTCGTCTCCGCCTATCAAGAACTCATGCGCATGCAGGTATAAGACCAGCCGGGACTGGAGCGGAATGAGCCGAAGGGATGGAGAAGATGGCAGAAGACTGGAAAGAACGGTATCTCCAGCTATGGAAGAAAACCACGAAAAAGCAGCGCTATCTGATGTTCGGTATTTTAGGGCTGGTCATCGCTGCAATCATAGCTGGCAGTTATTTCTATGGCAGTAAGCCGGATCTGGTGCCGCTGTTCACCAACATGGAGACAAAAGATGCGGGTGAAGTCGCGGCAAAACTGAAAGAATCCAAGATCCAATATGAGATACAGGAAAATAAGCAGGGCGTGACGATCATGGTCCCCTCGCGCGACGTCCATACAGCACGCTTGGATCTGGCAACGCAAGGACTCCCGCGGGGCTATAAGGGGTTTGAAATCTTTGATGACAGCAAGCTGGGGGTCACTGAGTTTCAGAACAAGGTGAATTATCTGCAGGCGTTACAGGGAGAACTGACGCGAACGATCGAGCAGATCGCCTCCGTCGAAAAGGCCCGTGTCCATATCGTTTTGCCGGAAGACAGCCTGTATAAAAAGAATGAGAAACCGGCGACGGCCTCTATTATGCTGCGCCTCAAGCCGGAGCGCAAATTGACGAAAAAAGAAATTAAGGGCATCGTTAATTTGGCGGCGCACAGTATTCAAGGCTTGACTCCGGAAAATATCACAATCGTCGACGATACGGGGAAGATCCTGAACGACCCTGACGAAGATGAGGAAAAAGGCGTCGGCAATAAAACGATCACGCAAATGGAGATGACCCGTAAAGTACAGGAACGCATGCAGAAAGATGTTCAAACTCTTCTGGATGAAGCGTTGGGGGAGGGTCGGGCGTTCGTCCGCGTGAATGTAGAGCTTGACTTTGATCAACGGCAGACGGATCGTCAGACGTTTACGCCGGTCGTTGAGGATTCTGGAATTATCCGCAGTCAGCAGGAAATGAGCGAGAGCTATACCGGCACATCGCAGAACCCGGGCGGTCCGGCCGGCGTGCAGTCGAATGTTCCGGGGTATGTGGCGCAGACGGAGAATGCTAACGCGCAGTACGAGAAAAAAGAATCAACCCGAAATTATGAGATCAATGAGGAGAAGCAAAAGATTATCGCTTCACCGGGATCAATCCGCCGGGTCAATATCGCGGTCTTAGTTAATGATGATATTACGCGGACCCAGCAGGACAGCATCTTGCGATCGGTTTCCTCGGCGGTCGGGATCAATCCGGAACGCGGCGATACCGTTTCCGTCGAACCGCTGCCGTTCAATACCGCGGAAGCGGACCGTAAGGCGGCCGAAGAAATGGCGGCGAAGGCTCGCCGGAATCGGGTGGTGTATATCCAGCTAGCGGTCGTAGTGCTTGTTTTGGCACTGGCGGCGGGAGCACTCCTTATGCAGCGCCGTAGGCGTCGGCTGGAGCTTGAGG
>CAJPUA010000217.1 GCA_905373705.1 uncultured Schwartzia sp.
TCGCTATTCTTTGGTGCGCTCTATCTACGGGAGCAGTACGCTGGGTACGTGGCGCGATTTGAACGGTCGTTGGGCGGTGCCCGGGAATACCTACGGGCAGAGCATTATGGAAATGTTTTCTCATATTGTAAAAACACGGTGATTTGCGCTCTGCGGGCGTGATGGGAGCATTTTTATGTGGAACGGGCTAATTGGCGATAAAGAGGACAACTTGATAAGCCGCGGCTCAACACGTCGCTTTCGGGAAATGGTCGAGGTTCTGCGGCGACGAAAACTCCTTCAAGGCATATCACCGGAGAAAATCCGGCAGATTTTAGAAGATTTAGGTCCGACGTTTGTTAAGCTGGGACAGGTCATGAGCATGCGGCCGGATTTTTTGCCGCAGGAATATTGCGACGAACTGACGAAGCTGCAAACGGGCGCTAAGCCGCTGGCATTTTCCACCGTCAAAGAAATCATTGAACGCGAGTATGGCTGTCGCTGGAACCAAGTATTTCAGTCAATCGATGAAAACGCTCTGGGCTCCGCTTCCATTGCACAGGTTCACCGGGCCGTCCTGACAAGCGGCGATCAGGTTGTCGTCAAAGTCCAACGCCCCGGTATTTACGACATCATGGCGAAGGATATCGTCCTCCTGAAGCGTGCCGCTGCTCTTTTGAAAGTGATCAGCAACGCCAGTGACGTGATTGATTTCAGTATGATTCTTGATGAGATGTGGGCGATCGCCAAGCAGGAAATGGATTTTCTCATCGAGGCCAGCCATATCGACGAGTTTCGGCATTTGAACGCCGACGCCGCTTATGTCGAGTGCCCTGAAGTGAATCACAAGCTGACGACGCCGCGCATTCTGGTCATGGAATATGTCGGGGGAATTCGTTTCGACGATATAAAGGCATTGGAAGCGCAAGGATTTGACATGGATCAGCTGGGGCGAAGGCTGGGCGAAAACTATGTCAAGCAGATTGTCGAGGACGGTTATTTCCATGCTGATCCGCACCCGGGAAATATTTGGATTCGCCGGGGGAAGATCGTCTGGCTTGATTTGGGGATGATGGGGCGCCTCTCCGGACGGGACCGCGCGGCGCTCCGCAAGGCGGTTTTCGCTTTGGCGAGCCACGATACGTTGGAGATGAAAACGGCGGTTTTGTCGCTGGGTCTGCCGCGCGGTCGTATCGATCACGCCCGGCTTTATGAAGATATTAGCGTTCTCATGGAGCAGTATGCCGATCTTGATTTCGGCACGCTGCAAATGGGGATTTTGACGCGCCAAATCATGAACGTACTGCGAGAACACCGCATTGGCATTGGCCCGGGACTCAGCATGTTTGCCCGCGGGGTATTGACGATCGAGGGTGTCCTGCGGCTTTGTTGTCCGCGCGTCAGCTTTGTGGAAATATTTGCCCGCAGCTTAGAGCTTAATTTTCGGCGTAACTTTAACTGGCGCGCTGAATTCGATAAATTTAAGCGCGAAGGTTACTTCTTGCTGAAGAAAACCATGCTCCTTCCGGAACAAATTTCCGATATACTGCGCATGACGATGAGCGGGCAGACGAAAGTTAATCTGGATCTTACCGGGAGCGAAGAGCCGCTGCGGCGTATCGACCAGATGATGAATAAATTGATTATCGGCATGATCAGCTCGGCGTTACTTTTGGGGTCGAGTATCATTTGCACGACGCAGATGTCGCCGCGGATTATGGAGATTCCGCTTTTAGGCGTATTTGGCTATCTGGCGGCGTTGGTATTGTGCGGGCGCCTGCTTTGGAATATTATCCGCGGACACTGAGGAGGACTGCTGTATGCGAGGCATTCGGGGAGCAATCACTATAAAAAATAATGTGGAAGATGAAATCATATTCGCCGTGCGGTGGATGGTCACGGAGATGTGCCGCCATAACGGCGTCAAGCCGGACGATATCGGCGCCTGTATCCTGAGCTCTACCGAGGACATAACGGCCTGCTTTCCCGCAGCGGGTGTGCGGCAGATTCCAGGATTTGAACTGGTGCCGCTTTTCGACACCCGCCAGATGGCGGTAGACGGCGCTTTGCCGATGTGTATTCGGGCGCTCCTTTTGGTTGATACGGATAAAACGGCGCGCGAAATACGCCACGTTTATCGTGGCGAGGCTTCGCTTCTGCGGACAGATTTGGCGCAGCAGTCGTTAGAAGAAGGCTGATCGAATAATTTTAAGAGAGGACATGATTAAATGAAGAAGTGTATTGCTACGGACAAAGCACCGCGGGCGATTGGGCCCTATTCGCAGGCAGTCGAGGCGGGGGGCTTTATTTTTGTTTCGGGGCAGATCCCGCTGGTTCCGGCGACGGGGGAGATTGTCAAGGGCGATATTGAGGCGCAGACGGCGCAGGTATTGGAAAACTTGCGGGAGATTCTAACGGCTGCGGGCTCCTCGCTAGAGCAGGCGGTAAAGACGACGGTTTACCTCACGGATATCACGGACTTTTCCCGGGTGAACGACGTATACGCCCGTTATTTTACGAAGGAACCCCCGGCACGGGTCTGCGTAGAGGTGAGCGATCTGCCGAAGCAGGCGCTGGTGGAGATTGACGTGATTGCCGCTCGCTGACCGGGGCGGAAGAATTTTTATAAAGATATTTAAGGAGCGATGGGCTGATGAGCAGGATAGAAACGAAGAGCGTCAACGCGATCCGAATTTTAGCGGCGGACGCCATCCAAAAGGCGAATTCCGGTCACCCGGGGCTGCCGCTGGGCAGCGCGCCGATGGCGTATGAATTGTGGGCGCGTCACTTAAAGCATGACGCGAAGGAGCCGCAGTGGGTGGATCGTGATCGCTTTGTATTATCCGGCGGACACGGATCGATGCTTCTTTATTCCCTGCTTCACCTCTTTGGCTACGGCCTTACGAAAGAAGATTTAAAAAGCTTTCGCCAGGATGGTTCGCGCACGCCTGGCCATCCTGAATATGGCCATACTGTGGGGGTGGAGGCGACGACCGGCCCCTTGGGCGCGGGCATGGGGATGGCGGTGGGCATGGCCATGGCGGAAGCGCATTTGGCGGCGGTTTTCAATAAGCCGGGCTATCCCGTTGTTGATCACTACACCTTGGCACTGGGCGGCGACGGGTGCCTGATGGAGGGTATTTCTTCAGAAGCTTTTTCACTTGCCGGAACTTTGGGGTTAGCGAAGCTCATTGTTCTTTA
>CAJPUA010000218.1 GCA_905373705.1 uncultured Schwartzia sp.
ACACACATTTATAAATTATCTTATCATGAAATATAAAGCTTTGTCAATCACTTTTCCAGCAAATTTTCACCATCCTTATAAATAGAAATTATTTTTCCCTCCAGAAAAAAGCCCGGGGCGATGGTGATTTTCGTCCACGGGCATATTTTTTATTTATACTTTAGCAAACATTCCGCTATGCGTGGATAGCCTCGCCCGGCGCTTCGATTCGTTGCCCATTCGTCGCCCGCCGCGGCACGATCATCGCCCGCATAGCGTTCAGCACGGCGAGAACCATGACGCCAACATCGGCGAAAATAGCAAACCACATGTCGGCCATGCCGAAAGCGCCGAGAAGCAGGCAGGCCGCCTTGACGCCCACCGCCATAACGATATTTTGTTTGACGATGCGGATCGTCTTGCGGGCGATGTACATCGCCTGACTAATCTGCTGGGGATCGTCCTCCATCAGGACGACATCCGCCGCCTCGATAGCGGCGTCGGAGCCGAGCGCCCCCATCGCGATGCCGACGTCGGCGCGGGAAAGTACCGGCGCGTCGTTGATCCCGTCCCCTACGAAGGCAACGCGGTGCCCTGTCTCAGCATGCTGCGCCAGGATTTCCTCGACTTTTTCCACTTTATCCGCCGGCAAAAGTTCGCTGTACACCTGATCCAATCCCAGATTGCGCCCGACCTCGTCCGCCGTTGCCTTAGAGTCGCCGGTGAGCATGACCAGCCGCTTCACTCCGGCCGCCCGCAGTGCCGTCAACGCTTCGCGGGCGTGGGGCTTCTCCACGTCGGCGATTACAACGTGGCCTACATACTGGCCGTCGATCGCCACATGGATGATCGTTCCCGCCCGATCGCACTCATGCCACGCGGCGCCGACACTTTCCATCATCTTGCCGTTGCCCACGGCGACCATCTTGCCGTTGATCCGCGCTTGAACGCCGTGCCCCGCAATCTCCTCGATATCCGCCACGTCGCAGTCGTCCTTTTCCTTTGGATAGGCCGCCCGCAGAGAATTGGCGATAGGATGCGACGAATAGCGCTCCACATGCGCTGTCAGATGCAGGAGATCCTCCTCGCCGATGATCTCCGGATGCACCGCAGTAACTTCAAACACACCTCGCGTCAGCGTCCCGGTCTTATCGAAAACCATCGTGTCAACATTCGCCAGCGCCTCGAGATAATTCGATCCCTTCACCAGGACGCCGCTCGCCGAAGCGCTGCCGATTCCGGCGAAAAACGTCAGCGGCACAGAGATAACGAGGGCGCAGGGGCAGCTGATGACAAGCAGAATGAGCGCCCGCTCGATCCATATCGGCCACATCGGCTCCACTCCCAGAAAAAACATCCGCACCAGTGGCACGCCGAGAGCCAGCGCCACGGCAAAGGCGCAGACCGCGGGCGTGTAGACGCGAGCGAAACGGGTGATGAAATTCTCCGAGCGCGATTTTTTCATACTGGAATTTTCCACCAGATCGAGGATTTTCGCCGCCGTCGATTCGTCGGCCTCCTTCGTCGTGCGGATCCGTAAGACGCCGGTGAGATTGATGCTCCCCGAAAGCACCTCGTCCCCCGCCGCTATTTCCCGTGGGAGACTCTCGCCGGTCAGCGCGTGCATGTCGAGAGTGGAAGCGCCGTCCACGATAACGCCGTCGACAGGCACCTTCTCTCCCGGTTGGACGAGAATAACCGTGCCCACCTCGACGTCGTCCGGATCCACCCGCTCGATCTCGCCGTCGCGCTCGATATTCGCGTAATCCGGGCGCAGATCCATGAGCGCCGAAATACTTCCCCGGCTCTTTCCCACCGCATAGCGCTGGAACATTTCGCCGATCTGATAAAACAGCATGACGCCCGCCGCCTCGCGGTACTCGCCCATGCCCATGGCGCCCAATGTGGCGATTGCCATCAAAAAACTCTCGTCAAAAAATTCGCCGTGGCGGATGCCCAGTCCCGCTTTACGCAGAATATCATATCCGATAAGAAGATACGGGATAACGTAAAGCGCCCCTTGCGCAAGGCCGCTGACCGGCACGAACTCCAATCCCACCAAAAAGATGATCGTCAGCAGGATCCTGCCCAGCATGATCTTTTCTTTCTTCTCCATCGTCATTCCCTTCCTTTCCTCCTAACGCTCACCGGTCGGCAGGCGGCGGCTTTCCAAATCATAACAGCCGGAGCCAAAATGGCTCCAAGCATCGCGCCTCCCTCAGATAAATACCTCGCAGTCGGGCTCGACCTTCTTGCAGGCTTCTCGCACCTTCGGCATGACCGCCGCCGGATCGGCGCCGTCGGCAAATTCTACCGTCATTTTCTGCGCCATGAAGCCTACGGTCGCCGCCGCGACGCCGTCGGTATTTTTCGCCGCTTCTTCCATCTTTAGTCCGCAAGCTGCGCAGTCCACTTCGATTTTGTACTTCTTTTTCATTGTAATGCCCCCTTAAATTTTAATTTTGCAATGTAACTCAACCTATCATGTGAATATTTAATCATATATCAAACAAAAAAGCAAGCGTTTTTAAAAAATTTTTATCACAAAATCATTTTTGCAAAAAAATACCGCTTCCGGTTCTTTTCTTCCGAAAGCGGCATTTATTTTCTATTCTTTCTCCGTTAAGCGAAACACGGCGATTTCCGGCGGGCAGCCGAGTCGATACGGGAACCAGCTCCCGTTACCGCAATGAACATAGCCTATTGTACCATCAACGCGATACAAGCCGCGCATGTATTTAAATACCGGCGGCACGAGCGGCACACTGAAAAGCCCCAGCTGCCCGCCGTGCGTGTGACCCGTCAGTACCAACGCCGCCCCGTAATTCGCTGCGTCGTCAATGAAATCAGGGTGATGGGCGAGGAAAACGGTAACTGCACCTGTCGGGATTCCCTGCATTGCTTCTTTTGTATACTGCGCCTCAAGACGCTCAAAATCAGCACGCCGTGTCGGATAATCGACGCCCGCGAAGTAAAGGGATCGCTTGCCGTCCACGATCCTGGCGTGATCGTTCGCCAGCACATGAATACGGCTTTTTGCCAGCGCCGCTTTCGTGCGGCCGATATCGCGAAAATATTCGTGATTGCCGTAGCAAAACCAGATCCCCTTGGGGAACTGGTCAAAAAATTCGTCCACGCGCTTTACCGCCTCAACGTTCAACCGGTCGTCGTCAAAAAGATCCCCGGTAATGACCAAC
>CAJPUA010000219.1 GCA_905373705.1 uncultured Schwartzia sp.
GTATTCGATGATTTTTTCGTAAAATACCCGGTTGAGATTCTGCGGCGTCAGATCGGCGAGTTTTACCACGAGGCCCGGCGTCGTCCGTTCCAATGTGGTGAGGTGAGAGTCCAGAAGATCGACGGCATCGATTGTCACCTGACGTTTTTTCAGATCGATACGGATATAGTTCGCTTCGCCCGCCAGGTCTTCGTAGCCGTCCGTCGGCTGATCCCGCCAGCGGCGCTTTTCTATAATATCGTCGACCTGAACGGCGTCGTAAGTCTTGAGCGTCGGCACGATGAGCCGGTTGAGGTCGATGACCCCGTGCTCGTCAACGTCGTAATGGATCTGTTCCTTGTTAAAGAAGTAATTCATCCGAGCCGAGGACTGTACCCACTCGTAAATCGTCTCCGGCACCTGCGGTTCCCTTGCCGCTTCCGCCGGCATAATCGCCGCTGTCGTCAGCATAGCGGCCAGGGCTAAGCGTTGCAGCCACGCAGCCATCAGTGCAACCCCTCCCAGTTTTTCGCGTCTTACCGCACAAGGCAGGACGCTGTCATCTTTCGTTTATCAAAATATCATTTTTATGTGAAAGACGGCTGGAAGTCTTATGCCGGGCGTGTTTTTACTCGTCGCGGGGAGCGGCGATCCGGTCAAGCTCGTAAGGCGTTTCCTGATATACGTAGTAATTCAGCCAGTTGGCAAAGAGCAGATTGGCGACCGAGCGCCACCGCACCGTAGGCGCCTGCGTAGGATCGTCGTCCGGATAGTAGTTGCACGGCACCTGGACGTTTATCCCCGCGGCCTGGTCGCGGTCGTATTCGCTTTTGAGGGTCAGCGGGTCGTATTCGGCGTGCCCGGTAATGAAGAACTGGTTCGCCGCGAGATTCGCCACGCAGTATACGTCTGCCGGAGATTCGGCCTCGGCCATGACGGTGAGCTCCGGGACCCGTGCGAGATCCGCGCGGCGGACCTCGGTGTGGCGCGAATGGGGGACGTAGAATTCGTCGTCGAAGCCGCGAAACAGCTTCTCGTGCTCTACGCAGAGATGATGGCGAAAGACGCCGAATATTTTCTCGGGAACCGGGTGCTTAGGGATTCCGTAGTGGTAGTACAGCCCCGCCTGCGCGCCCCAGCAGATATAGAACGAGGAGAAGGCGTGCGTCTTGCTCCACTCCATAATTTCACAGACTTCTTCCCAGTAGGCGACTTCCTCAAAAGGCATCTGCTCGACCGGCGCGCCGGTCATCAAAAAGCCGTCGTATTTGCGGTTGCGCACCTCGGCGAAGGTGCCGTAAAATTCCGTCAGATATTCCTGCGAGGTATGCTGCGGCAAATAGGACTCCGTGTAAATAAAATCGACCTCCACCTGGAGCGGCGAATTGCCTAAAAGCCGCAGAAGCTGCGTTTCCGTTACCGACTTCACCGGCATGAGGTTCAAAATGCAGAGCCGCAAGGGGCGAATATCCTGACCGTAGGCGCGGTCGGCGTCCATGAAAAAAATATTTTCCCGCTCCAATACCGACGCCGCGGGGAGTTTATTAGGAATTTTGATCGGCATATAACGATAGCTCCTTATTCCAAAATGTCATTTCAGGGGAAAAGACGCAGCCCGGCGTTTCGGAAAGACGGACGCGCCAGCGGGAGGTTGTCCGTATGTTCCGAAGCGTCGGGCCGTGATAAGCAGTATTTTTAGTTCGCGCCAGCCGCCGCGTCCGGGCGCGGTTCCGGATTGCTCGCCGCCAGTCCGGCGGGCTTTTGCCCGCCGGAAATATCGGTGCGGTAACGATTCAGCCAGTGCGAGTAGCCCTTGATGAAGGCGCGGAGCCGCGTTAAGCCATGCTCCTGCGGGGTCCCGGCGCGAATGGCGGTATAACGGCCGTCAAGCGTATCGGCCATATCCTTCCAGCCGTCCGCGGCGTTCCAGCTTCGGCCGCTGATGATTTTCTCCGTCCCCTGCTGGCCGTTGAGGGCCTTTTTCATAAATTTGACTTCGCTGATGTTGCCCGCTTTATCCTTCGTTTCCATCCATTCCCAGTAGATGAGATTATCTCCTGCCATGCGCATCGTCGTCATATCGGCTTGCGCCGAGCTTGACGAGCCGTTATCCGCCGTCGATTGCCAGAGAAGAACCCAGCGGTCGTCGGCTTTTTGGCGTTCCCGCTCCCCGTAATGGAATACGGAGTCGATGATCGCCACATAGAAGTCTTCGTCGAAGGATTGGCTGTTGATTTCCTTTACTGTCCGCGGATCGTAGACCTTTGACCAGATGACCTTGTTGTCCGGATCGTAGAAATTCTCCTGCACATACTCGATCTCCCTGGTCTGCGGACGAACGACGAGCAGCGCCGTGCTGTACGCGAGCCGTCGGGGGTCGGGAATACTGGCCGCGATGCCATAGTTGGCGATCGTCTCCTGCGCGCCTTCGTAGGAGTATACGGTTTTCGTCCACGCGGAAAGCTGGGTCGCCACGCCGTTGACGGAGCTTTCCACCTTCACATGGGAAGGCGCGTAGTATTTTCCGTATTTTGTGTCCGACGCGATCCAGACCCATTCGCTGGCTGCGGCCTCGACAAAGACCGCGGTCGTCATCCATACGACCAGCAGAAATCCCGCCAGCATCGCTTTGCGTTTCATACCCTGTATCCTCCTTCGGGGTGAAATCGTCCATCCGTTTTTTGCTCATACCTGATTACTAAACGCAGACGTCACGTGCCTTTATTAAAACATTATACCATGATCACTAACCGCAGGCTTCTCTCGCCTTTGTTAAGCGTTCAGGGATATGTTTTCACTATGCTCCCGCTTGGTGTTATTATAGCACATGGTGCTCTTATGGCAAAGAGGGAGCGCGCCGAAGAATATACATGTGCGTCCACAGAAAAGACGATGAGACGCTGGTCCTGTCGGGCGCATTCCAGAATTTCGCGGCGCGCTCTCGTTCCGGCGACTATCCGGCGCGAAAAACGCTGTAAAAAATGCCGCTGTCCTTTTCGGGGCAGCGGCATTTTTTACAGCGTCTATTTTTTCGGTTCGTGAAGGGCGCCGTCCAGGGTGTGCCACGCGAGGACGGCGCATTTGACGCGGGCGGGGAGGTTGGCGATATTTTTCAGCGCCGCCGCGTCCTCAAGCTCCTCAAGCGCCGCATCGTCGGTGATTTCTCCCTTG
>CAJPUA010000220.1 GCA_905373705.1 uncultured Schwartzia sp.
CCGCTATTCATGGGAACGTCCGAATATCCTGCCTATATTCATGTCTATGATGAGAGCGAGGAAGATCCTTCTTCGCCGGGGGAAATGAAAAAAGAAACGTGGCTCCGGGTCTGCTTGCTGACGGAAAATATTGGCGCGGTAGATTTGACTTTCCGGATGTATGAGAAACATAATCTTGATGTGCGGGTATTATTTTCCGATAAGAATATGGTCAAAGAATTCGGCGAGTATATTCCTGAATTTGAGGAATCCTTTGCACAAATGCCGCTTGTTTTAAAAGATTTAAAGGTGGCGATGGCGGGTGAACCGGCATGAACGACAACCGGCGTAGCAGTGTGCCGTATTCTGATTCGGAAGTGGATTCGACGGCTGACAAAAAGGCGGTTGCCTTGCGGTACGATCCGGGAGAGAATTCCGCGCCAAAGGTGGTAGCGAAAGGGAAAGGCTATGTGGCTGAAAATATTCTGGCGGCGGCACAGAGTAATTCAATTCCGGTCTATCGCAATAAATCGCTGGTCAATCTTCTGATGGCGCTTGATCTGGACAAAGAAATTCCCGCCGAGCTATATACGACTGTCGCTGAGCTACTTGCCTATATTTATCGCTTAGACCGTAAGCATCGCCGGCGAACAGAGGAACGGTTGTGAATACGAAGCAGTTGGGCGATATAGGCGAAGCGGCCGCTTCGGCTTATCTGCGGGCGCGCCGGTATGTAATTCGAGAGAGGCAATACCGGTGCCCCATGGGCGAAATTGACTTAATCGCGGAAAAAGACGGCGTTTTGGTTTTCATTGAGGTCAAAACCCGCCGAAATTGTAAATATGGGACTCCGGCCACAGCGGTAAACTTTCGTAAACAGCAAAAAATCATTCGGACAGCGGTTTGGTATTTGGAGGAACATCCCCCGGAGGATCGTCCTTGCCGCTTTGACGTTATGGAGGTTTACGGTCAGCCGGGCAGTGAATATCAGATTCGGCACTATGAGAACGCATTTGAGGTCTGAATGAGTATAGGAGGCAACATGCGGATATTGCTTGGGATTACCGGGGCCAGCGGGGCGATTTATGCCGTGCGGCTTTTAAACCATCTTTACGCGGCAGGGCAGGAAGTTCATCTGATCGTGACGCATAGCGGAAGAAAGGTCTTGCGCCACGAATGCCCAGAAGACTTGGAAAGAATAACGGGATGGGCACGTCAAGTATACAATGTCGACGATATGGAAGCCGCCCCCGCGAGCGGCTCTTTTCTTTTTGACGCTATGGCAGTAGTGCCTTGTTCCATGAAAACGGTCGGCTGTATCGCGCATGGTATATCGGATAATCTTTTGGCTCGGGCGGCGGATGTGATGATAAAAGAGCGGCGTCAGCTGCTCTTAGTGCCGCGAGAAACACCGATGAGCGCGATCCATCTGGAAAATTTGCTTTGTCTCTCACGGCTGGGGGTCCAAATACTCCCCGCTTGCCCGGCTTTTTACCATCGGCCGCAAACGCTCAACGAGTTGGCCGATATGTTGGCCGGTAAGATCATGGACGCGCTTCATCTGGAAAATCAGCTTTTTCACCGCTGGCCATATAAAGAAATTTCATAAAAAGCGGCTAATATACTGATTAGTAACGACAAGCTCGTGTATTCGCGGGCTTATGTAATAAAACGGCAGGCGGCGCGAATAGATAAATTTGACGGGCGGCAGGGAGGAATATTTTGGCAGCGATCACTTATAAATTGATAAAAAAGGACGAACAAACAGGTGCTAGAGCCGGTGTCCTTCATACGCCGCACGGCGATTTTCCTACGCCGATTTTTATGCCTGTGGGGACGCAGGCTTCAGTGAAAGCGGTGTCGCCGGACGAGTTGCGTGATATTGGCGCGGGAATTATTTTGAGCAATACGTATCACCTTTTTCTGCGGCCAGGCGCGGAGCTTATTCGCGAGGCCGGAGGATTGCATAGCTTCATGCGCTGGGATCGGGCGATTCTCACAGACAGCGGCGGTTTCCAAGTGTTCAGCTTGGGGGATTTGCGAAAAATCAGTGAAGAAGGCGTGACGTTCCGCTCCCATATTGACGGATCGAAGAAGTTTTTGTCACCAGAAATTTCTATCGCTGTACAGACGGCGCTGGGATCCGATATTGTTATGGCGTTTGACGAATGTGTTCCGTATCCGGCAGATCATGATTATGCGGAGCGGTCGTTAGGACGAACGCTCCGCTGGGCTAAGCGCTGCCGTGAGGCGATGACTCGCAGCGACCAAGGGCTTTTTGGCATTGTGCAGGGCGGTATGTTTAAAAACCTGCGCCTGCGCAGTGTACAGGCTTTATTGGAAATGGATCTGCCGGGTTATGCCGTTGGTGGTCTTAGCGTAGGGGAGCCGAAGGAGCTGATGTACGAGATCCTTGATTATACGACGGAACATTTACCGCCGGACAAACCACGCTATCTCATGGGAGTAGGGACGCCGGACTGTCTTGTGGAAGGGGTCGCGCGCGGCATTGATATGTTCGATTGCGTGTTCCCGACACGCGTGGCGCGCAACGGCATGGCGATGACGTGGACGGGGCGCTTAGTGATGAAGAACCGCGAATATACCAGTGATTTTCGTCCGTTGGAGGAAGACTGCGGATGTTATGCCTGTCGCAATGGATTTACCCGCGCGTATATTCGCCATCTCGTTCGGGCGGGGGAGATTTTCGGGTTGCGCCTCCTCTCGCTCCACAATCTGTGGTTCTTGCAGGAGTTTATGCGTCGGCTGCGGCAGGCGATAATAGAAGAACACTTTAGCGAATTTCGCTCCGATTTTTGGCGGAATTATCTGAGTAGAGGGAAGAAATAAAAGGGAAAACAGGTTTCCTGTCGAATATTATTGTTCTATAATAGAGGATATAGGAGGAATTATTTTGGAACAGATTCAAACTTTTTTTGCCGCATATTCGCCGATCATTATGCTCATCGTAATGTATCTGGCGTTTCATTTCTTTTTGATCCGGCCGCAGAAAGCAGAAAAAGCCCGGCGGGAAGATATGCTGAATAATCTTCATAAAGGCAATAAAATAGTGACGATTGGCGGTTTATACGGAGAAATTCTTGAGATCAAGGATAATATTATCGATTTGAAGGTAGCAG
>CAJPUA010000221.1 GCA_905373705.1 uncultured Schwartzia sp.
GACTGAAGAATGCGGCGTATTTCGACCTGAACGCCAACGGCTTCCACGAGTTCACGCGGTGGATCGACAAGACGGATGCGTTTTTGGTGCTGGACAAGAACTTCAATGGAAAGGCGGACGACGGAAGTGAGCTGTTCGGCGATGCCATGACCCTGCCGGATCGGTCCCTAGCCCTCACGGGCTTCGATGCCCTCAGGGCATACGACTCCAACGGAGACGGGAAGATCGACGCCTCCGACGAGATCTATGCCTCGCTGAAGGTCCTGACGGGCGAGGGGAAGATGTCGAGCCTGGCCGATGCGGGGATCAAGAGCCTGAACGTGGCCTCGGAGGCCGTGAACGAGAGTACGCCTCCCGCGCTTTCCCAGAGCGACCTCGCGAAGCTGACGTGGGAGGAACAGGTACTGGCCCTGAAGGACCAGGCGCGTGAGGCGGACCGTGCGCTCTGGGAATCGGGCGGTTCGATCCGCGCCAAGGGCACGTTCGAGTGGCAGGATGGGAGTATGGGCACGGTCGCGGAGACACTGCCTTGCATTGAAGGAGAACAGGAATTTTTGAGAAAACTGGATGATACGAGAAACGACGTTTGGTTCTGTGGGGCGGCGGCTTGAAGATGTCAAAACGAAAAATCCTTTTGTTGCTTTTTGTTGGAGCGGCGGCTTTATGGGGTATTTTCCAGCTGTTTTCTCCATCTGGCCCCAATGCAGAGGTTATTTATGGAATGGTGCATCGCCTTTATGCCCGTTCTTTGGAAGATGTTAATAGAATAATGGGGCGGCATGGAAAAAAGTCATCATCAGTTTTTTATACTTGGGAGTTTGACAACAAAGATAAATATTTTTTCTCGGATAATTCTATTGAATGTGTATTTGAAGAGAATAAATGCGTAGCCGTATTTTACATGGAATATTTCTATGGTACGAAGAAAGCTGATAAAAGATATCAGGCGTTATTGAAAGGTTTGTCTAAAAAATTGGGAACACCTGTAAGGGACAACAAGGGTTTTCTTGTATGGTTTAGGGGAGAGGAAAAAATTGGACTCATTCGAATGATTTTACCAGGGACGGAGAAAGCTGGGGTTGGAGTTGCAGTTAATGAAAAAAATTTCGTTTTATCTAATAATAGGGTAGACAAATGAAAATTAGCAGAAATATTGTTGTAATATTGTGGGCATTTTGTGCTCAAACAGGTTGGGCTTTTGCGCCAAATGCAAATGAAATCTATCAGAAACTGATTCCATTATTTTCTTCGGGGGGAAGCGTTTATGCGTCGACATGGGGTTTACCTATATTTGAAGAGAATGGCATTCCAATTTGGCGGTGGGGGAATGGGCAACTTTCTTATATTTCAGGGGCGGATGGTATCAATATCGCTTATTATGTGGAAATAGCCGATTCTGTCGAAAAAATGGATTCAAAATTATTGGAACGGTATCACTATCTTAAGGATGGTTTCGCGTCTATATTGGGAGAGGGATATATAGATCAGAAAGGAGAGATAAAAGCTCAGGGGGTTGATAGTATCAGTAGAGTTTGGATGAAGGACAGTTTACGGTTGGGATGGCTGTGTTTTTACAATCAACAGATGCAGACGACTACATTACAATTCATTCTCATGAGACATCAGTGAAGAAAAAAAGGAGGAAAATATCATGTTTGATTGGTTTTGGAAGGGCGTTTTTGGAATACCACCAAGTGCTAAGCTAACAAACGATGATAAAAAGACTATAAGAGAACTTGTAATTGAAACATATTTAGGGGATGCCAGGACTCCCAATATGTCGATTCCTGGTTCTTTGACAACAATGGCAGGGACCGCTTTCGCGGTATTCTATAGTGGTCCCCGTCTAGAGGACCAGTGGGAGTGTTAGGGTTAGCATAGGTCAAGCTGCAGAAAGGGGGCCAAAGATGGAGAATAGAGGTCAGAGGTGATAAAGCCATGGGAGACAAAGGCAATCGTTATAGTCCAAGGCTGAAAGCGGAAGTTGCGTTAAGCGCGTATCGTAACGACAGGACCCTATCGGAATTGTCCGCTGAGTACGGTGTTTCCTCCATGCAGATAGGGCGCTGGAAAAAGACGCTGAGCGACAGAGCGTCCGAGCTTTTTGAAACGGGGAGCTCAATGGACCTGGAAAAGATCACCGATCCGTTGTACAAGGAAATTGGGCGTCTGAAAATGGATATAGAGTGGCTCAAAAAAAAACGAGGAGGAATTGAGCGTCGCTGAACGGCGCAGTTTCGTCGATCCATGCGATGCCGAGATGAGCGTCAGGCGCCAGTGCGAGCTTTTGGCATTGAACCGTTCGGGCTATTACCGATCGCTGTTGCCCTGCAGGGAGAGTGAGGCCAACGAAGAACTGATGAAGGCCATAGACCGGCAGTATATCCAGACACCGTTCTATGGGAGCCGGAGGATGGCTATCTGGCTCAAAGGCCAGGGATATGCGGTCAACCGTAAGCGAGTGATGCGTCTGATGCGCAAGATGGGACTGGAAGGCCAGGCCCCCGGCCCATCGACGAGCAAGCCCCATCCGGAGCACAAGGTATATCCATATCTGCTTCGCGGTCTTGAGATAACGTCTGTCAACCAGGTATGGAGCACGGATATTACGTACATTCCCCTGAGGCAGGGGTACATGTATCTGGCGGCGGTAATGGACTGGCACAGTCGTTATGTGCTGTCGTGGGAGCTGTCGAACAGCCTGGACAGCGAATTCTGCGTGAGGGCGCTGGAGGTGGCATTGAGGCGGGGTAAACCTGAGATATTCAACACGGACCAGGGCAGTCAATTTACGAGCGATGACTTTACGAGCCGGCTTTTGGGCAATGCGATACGCATCGGCATGGATGGTCGTGGTCGTGCGTTGGACAACATTTTTATCGAGCGTCTATGGCGAAGCCTGAAGTACGAGTGCATCTACCTGAACGAGTATGAAAATGTTCCTGAATTGCTGGAAGGGCTGAAGTGGTGGTTCGGATTTTACAATGAGAAGCGTCCGCACACGGCTTTACCGGGAAAGATAACCCCGCGCAGCATGTATGAAAAGTGCCTCATTTCTTGAACCTTGACCTAAACTCTTCTTAACCCCTTTTTGGTCCTTGACAGGGGGACCACTATA
>CAJPUA010000222.1 GCA_905373705.1 uncultured Schwartzia sp.
GATCAAGGGGGACCCCTCGGCGCGTCCCGCCTGCGTCTCCACCGACTCCCACATACGCGCGCACTTCCTCATCTGCTACGTGGCGCTGCTGGTCGTGCGGCTCACGCGGGCCGACATGGGGTGGAGGCACTCGGCGGCCGACGTGCGGGAGGCGCTCGGCGGTCTCAGGCTGCACCACATGAGGGAGAACTGGTGGCTCAACGACTACCGCACCGACCTGACCGACGAGATCGGCTCGCTCTGCGGCATGGACCTGGCGAGGAGGGTCTACTCGAGGGGCGAGATCAGGAAGGTCGTCGCGCAGGCGACAAAATTCCGGATCCGCAGGCGAGAGGCCGTCTAGACCCACTCTCTATCGCACGGGAGGAGAAGGCATCCGGCCACGTGAAAGGGGATAGACGCCCTCCCCCAAGTGCAAAAGTCAGAAGAAGTGCCAAGTTCTATGCTGAGGTTGTTGCAATGCTTGACTATAAGACATGATCCGAACTCATCACGAACTCGGGTGACTAGTATAAATCACTTTAATTAATTCTATGTTAGACCATCGTGGATACGACATCATGCCGCCAGCTCCCAGTACCGCGGGAACGGGATCGGCATGCCGACGTAGCCCTTTCTGCTCGTCTGGTAGGTCCCGTCGCACTCGTGCCTGTAGATCCGCTCGCGGGCGTCCCCGTCGGACCCTCGGAACTGCTCCCTGTAGCAGAACAAGTCCAGGTAGTTCCCGTCGACCTGGACCTCGCCGACGGCGCGGAACGGCTCGAGCCTGGAGGCCATGACCTCGCACGCCCGGTGGCGCATGAACCAGGCCGTCCGCAGGCACGTCCCGCACCTCTCGGCGCATTCGCGCAGGGTGAGGGCGTCGGCCAGGCACTGGGCGAAGTCCATCCACTGGGACGCCGCCAGCTTGGACCGCGCAAGCAGCCCACGCGAGCGCGCCGTGAACGAGCGGGCGCAGCCCCTGCAGAGGTACCGCTGCGCCCCCCTGGCGTCGCGGCCGCGCCTGACGAACTCGGTGCACCCGCAGTGCGGGCACGTGGCCGGCTCGCCTCCCGGCGCGGCCAGCCCCTCGGCGACCGTCTGCCTCAGGTCGGCCGCGAGCGCGACCTTCTCGCCGTGGCCCGGCTTCCCCGCGAATTGCCGTATCATGTCAAGCACGGGTCCTCCTCTACGTTGTCTGTCCGGTCAACTGCAACTATAGGGGAGGGCCCCGCTTTCTGCGGGTCAAATTCGGGTTAATTCATATCCACGATGGTCTAACATAGAATTGCTTTTAGGCTTGTTGCTGGCAATAGTATTTATTGGACTTGGGATTTTATGCTGAAAAGGAACTATACAAATAATTAGTTTTTTACAAGTACAAAGATGGAAATTGAATAATAAAAGGAATTGACACAAATGAAAATACTATTTTTGCATGGTCTTGGTCAAAGTAAAAAAGCGTGGAATCAAACCATTAAACAACTTAATTGCGAAGATGTTAAATGTCTTGATGTAATTTCTAATAAATTAGATAATCCTAGTTTTAATTCTTTAGTGGATCAACTAGAGTTGAAACTAATTGAAGAACAAAATCCTATAATTATTTGTGGATTAAGTCTTGGAGCAGTTTTAGGATTTGAATTGTATTTCAGACATCCTGAAAAAATATCAGGGTTAGTACTTATTGCTCCTCAATACAAGATACCAACAATACTTATGGATGTTCAAAATTTTGTTTTCAGGTTAATGCCAAATAAATTTTTTCCCAAAACAGGAACATCAAAAAATAATATGATTTCGATATCTTCATCCATGAGAAATCTTGATTATAGCGATAAAATTAAGAGAATATCTTGTCCTGTTTATATTGTTTGTGGGAATAAAGATAAAGCAAATATGAAAGCTGCAATAAAATTAAATCAACTATTACCAGAATCAAGCTTACACTTAGTTTGCAATGCAAAGCATGAAGTAAACATAGATAAGCCTTATGAGCTAGCAGATATTATAAATAAAGCATACGATGAAATTTTGAATCTAAAATAGAGTTTCAATTAGGTTAAGGAGTAAAAATGGAAGCAATTGATAGGAAAAGAATATATTTATTTTTTACATTTACGATGATGTGTTTTTGGCGTAATTGTATATTTCATAATGTTTAAATGTGATTTTAATCCTCTTGCCTCAGAACTGGCTCTTGCTGAAGGTATAACCTCTATGTCTGATTATGCAAAACATCTATTAATCGTAATACCATTGGCGGTTCTTATAAATCCTATAATGGGATTAGTACAATGTTTTGGTGAGGAACTTGGTTGGCGAGGTTATTTATTACCGAAACTTACAAAAGAACTTTCAAAATTTAGTGGAGCCTTCGGTAGTTCTCGTGGCCTAGGGGTCGTCTAGTTGCCCCTTGCCATCTTCCTCCTCCTCTTCCTGTCGCGTTCCCTGTCCCTCCTCCTTCTCTCGTCCACCTTCCCCCTCTCCTCCCCGCGGTCCTCCCAGGGAAGTGCCGGCTGCCCATCGGAGCGGCGCAGCATGAGAGGCGCGACGAGGTTGTCGGTGTCGTGGGACCGCAGCCCATGCGCACCGTCACCTTGGCCTTGTCGTCGGTGCCCCCCGCGCGGCCGACTCCGGCGCCCGGCGCCACGGCGGCAACGACGTCCGCGCGCCCGCGCCCCGCCTCCTTCTCGACGGCGACCACGGGCCCGATCTCGCGGCAGGCGGCCCCGCGCGGCCAGCCGTCGGGCATGGCCTCGGCCCCGATGTGGACGGTAGGGTGTTTTTACCGCAGTGGGGTAAGGACTTCTTCCGTTCCACGGTAAGCAGTTTTCCAAGGGCCCGGTAATCAGTTTTTCCAGCGTCCGGTAAGCAGAACTTCCCTCCGGCGGTGAGGAGAATTTCCATGCCGAGATGGGAAGGAGATGTCGTCTGGCATCCTAGCGGAAGCACGCGACCAAACGTCGACCGCTAGGAGCAAACCAGATGATACGGGACAAGATGATCGATGAGATACAGGAGCTGAGGCTTTCCGGCTTCACCGTGCAGGAGGTCTACGACGACCTCAAGCGCAGGCACAGGAAAGTTCCGCACATCAAGACCGTGCGCAAGTACCACGACATGGACGCCGCGCC
>CAJPUA010000223.1 GCA_905373705.1 uncultured Schwartzia sp.
CTGCCCATCATCACGAAGCCGATCGGCGGCACGAACGTCGCGTTGAAAAGCTGCACCGCATAGCTGTCCGTCAGGCCCGCCACATAATCGACGACGACCTGCTGCTGCCCCCAGCGTTCCTCCCGGGCGACAAATTCCGCCGGCAGGCGGTCAAAATGTTCTCGAAAATAACAAAAGAGCTGCTCAATGACGAATACCGCCTGCTCCCGTTCTCTCGCCAGCGCCGGAGAATGATAAATGTGAACGAACATAAAATTGCGAAAGTCATCCATTGCTTCACCGATAACCGGAGTCAGGCGGATGTCACGTTTCCCTTCAGCATCGGGAATGTCCGACTGGTGGATGACATCCGATACCAGCGCCGTGATCATCGCCGAATGGGATACGCCAATATGTTCCTTTACTTTCGGCGGCAGATCGTCAGGTCGAAGCAATCCCGCCCGCAGGCTGTCGTCGTAATCATGGCAGAGATAAGCGATACGATCCGCCACATGCACGATACGCCCTTCCAATGTAGCGGCCCGACGGTTTCCCGAGTGATTGACGATACCGTCGCGCACCTCATCGGTCAGATTCAGCCCCGTTCCGTCCCGTTCCAGAAAATCAACGACCCGCAGACTCTGTTCATTATGAACAAAATGGCCAGTGAGCTTCGCCATCGCCGCTTCACCGGAATGACCGAAAGGGGTGTGTCCAACGTCGTGCCCGAGCGCAATGGCCTCGGTAAGATCCTCGTTCAGCCGCAGCCCCCGGGCAATCGTCCGCGCGATCTGTGCCACCTCAAGGCTGTGCGTCATGCGTGTCCGGTAATGGTCTCCTGACATGATATAGACCTGCGTTTTATGCTTCATGCGGCGAAACGCTTTGGAGTGCAAAATGCGGTCACGGTCGCGCTGATACGCCGTTCGAAACGGGCACAGATCAAGCGTCTCCTGCCGCGTAGCTTCGCGGCTCTTAGCCGCGTCAGGCGCCAATATCTCATACTCCAGGGCTTCCGTTCGTTCCCTTATCTCGGCCATCCGTATTCGCTCCTTCCTTCGTCCGGGCGTTCGCCCCGTTTCCTCGCAGCTTCGCTTCTTTCGCCTTGCGCCTGCCCTTATTTTTCTCTCTGCCGTGCTCTGCTCGCGGGCTTTTCCTTCGCTATAAAAAATCCCGCGGGAGCACGACGTTCAAGCTCCGCGGGATTTTGCTCCTGCCGTTAGAAATTACTCCTCTTCATCGTCCAAAAGCCGCTGGTACGCTTCGCAGACCGCCTCAAACTCCTCGTCCGACGGCTCCACATACGTTTCCTCGCCGTTTTCGTCGAGAACGATCTTCGCGAAAAACGCCGCGTCGTCGTCCTCATCGTCTCCGCCGCAGCCACAGCTCTCTCCGTGTTCGTGGTGATGTTCTTCCGCCTCGTCGTCGGACAGCGCCGGAACGAGAAGCGCGAAATTATCGTCGCCCACCGGCACAATCATTTCCTCGCAATAATAAGACTCGTTACCTTCATCATCCGTCATGACGATAATAATCTCATCCGTTTCGCCGTCTTCCATCTCTTTCTTTTCCTCGTCGGACATTCCCGTCACCCCTTCGTATAGTTAAGCCAATTCCCCTCGCGTCCATTGTAGCGCACCCTTCACCCGCTTGTCAACCGCGTGCCTCTCGGTCAAGAAAGCCTTGCAGGATAAAAACCGCCGCCATCTTGTCGATGACCTTTTTCCGTTTGGCACGGCTGACGTCCGCCGCGATGAGCGAGCGCGTCGCGGCCACCGTCGACAGCCGCTCGTCCCAGAACACGATCTCCGCCTCAGGACGCACTTTTTGGATCGCTTCGGCAAACGCCCGCACAATCGCGCAACGTTCTCCTTCCGAGCCGTCCATATTCCTCGGCCAGCCCACAACCAGCCGCCGCACCTCATATTCGTCCATCCGCGCGCAAAGGCGAGCCAGGTCCTTTTGCAGCGTCGTCCGCCGGATTGTCTCGACGCCCTGCGCCGTCAAAAAAAGCGCATCGCTTGCCGCCACGCCGATCGTACGGTCGCCGACGTCAAGCCCCAGCACCCTGTCCCCGGTCATAGATTCGGTATATTCGCGAGATAGGAGCGCACCAGTTCTTCCAGCACCTCGTCCCGCTCCAAGGCGCGAATCTTATTGCGGGCGTCGTTGTGGCTCGTCACATAAGCGGGATCGCCGGACGAAAGATACCCCACCAGCTGATTGATAGGATTATACCCTTTCTCCTTCATCGCCGCGCAGACCTCCAAGAGGACGCCCCGTGCCTTGTTATCTTCGGTTTCCTTGCGAAACATCATCGTATTCTGATCAACCATGCTGTCCTCCTTTTCCCGTTCGTGCGGTTACACCATATCGTGCGCGATCATGTACTCGGCGATTTGGAGCGCGTTCAGCGCTGCGCCCTTTCTTATCTGGTCGCCGCACACCCAAAAATTCAGCCCGTGTTCGACCGACTCGTCACGCCGCAGCCTTCCTACTTCGACCGCGTCGCGGCCCGACGTAAAGAGCGGCATGGGATACTCCATCGCCGCCGGATCGTCGCGAAGCAAAAGGCCAGGGAAGGACGCGATTGCTTTTTTCGCCGCCGCCGCGGAAACTTCGCCCACGAACTCGACGTTGACGGACTCGGCGTGGCTTCGGTAGACCGGCACGCGAACCGTCGTCGCCGTAATGCGCATCTTTTGATCCCCCATGATCTTTTTCGTTTCGTCGATCATTTTCATTTCTTCTTTTGTATAATCGTTATCTTTAAACACGTCGATCTGCGGGATCAGGTTAAACGCGATCTGATAATGCTTAGCGAGGCTTGCGCCGGGCAGGATCTCCGCCTTGACCGGCCGTCCCGCCACGATGTCCGCGACCTGGCGTTCAAGCTCCGCCATCGCTTCCTTTCCTCCGCCCGAAACCGCCTGATAGGTAGAAACGACGACGCGCTTAATTTTCGCCAGATCATACAAAGGCTTTAACGCCAGCACCATGATGATCGTCGAACAATTCGGATTGGCGATGATTCCCTGATGCGCGGCGATCGCCTCGGGGTTGACCTCAGGCACGACGATAGGGCTGGATAAACTGCTTTAAATAATCGCGTTACAGTTTCAGGGGATA
>CAJPUA010000224.1 GCA_905373705.1 uncultured Schwartzia sp.
TGATTTTCAGAGTGCTTCTTGGCTGTCTCGTTATACAGTTTTTCAAAGTGTTCCCTTGCCCCGCGCTTTTCGCCGCTTACTTGGTTTGATATCCCACTAACGCTTCGTCGGTTACTTTCGCCGCTTCTTCGCGTGTCATGTCCGGAAACAGCTCCATCGCGATTCTGATTGATTCTTCTCTGTCCTTCGTTTCTGTCAGTCGATTTAACAAGTCGAGATTGAATTCTTTCGTCATGGTCAAAGCACCTCCTTGCGTATTCTATCTTTACCGCATAAAAATCCTTATAGTCAGGATTTTCTTGAATTTGTTTCTGGTTGAACCATACGAGCATTTCCCGGATATACGGCAGACTATCCCGCGCCTTGTCCTTTTCTACAGGGTCGGCCATTGCGTCCAGATTGACGTACTCGCCAATCTCCGCCGCCACGGTTTCCTCTACCGCCTTCATTATACCATCATTCAGGTACGTTTGGAAGACCTCTTGGCTAATTCGCTTTGCTCGTTCCTCTGCCGTCTCCCTGCCTGCCTCTTGATGATAGATATTCGCGTCCTCCGGGTCGAAATTGCCGTTATTGTCCACGGATTTTATCTGCGTGGGTTCAAAAGCGATAAACTCCTCGCCATCATTATTAACGCCATCATAGCCATTGGCGATTAAATCCTCTCTCGCCTTTATCCCGGCATAATTCTGACCGGCATAACGATTCAAGGCTTTATATCCCTGTCCTTCATTAGCCGGGTTTTTGATATTGAGGAAGAACGCCCTAACATGTCCACCGTATCCCTGCGCGTCAATTTCCCATGGAGAAAAGAACATCCCTTGAATGTCCATGTTGGCACGCCCTTTGGTTTTGTCAAACACATCAAACTGCGCGTCGCTGCCATGGTAAACGACAAGCGGCTCGCCGTTCTCATCGACGACTTTGGAGGCGGCATTGACTTTATCCGCGATCTTTGATATATTTAATATATCGAAAGCAGGGGTGGCTTGGCGAGATTTTCGGATTTCGCCCTGCACTTTTCCCCCTGCTTTTTCCATTTCCATCAACTCAATACTGTAAATTTTTCGGCCAGCATTATTCGTCACCTTAATCGTAAAAGTGACAAGTGCTGGCTGATTGTTTAATACGAGTAAAGAGGAGAAATGTTCTATTGCCGCCAATTCCTTGTTATCATCCGCTCGGTCATTTGTCTTGATAGAGTTTGTAAAAAGTTTCTCAACATTAGCAACGGCAGTAAAATGTTCCGCAACAGAAAAGCCGTTTCGTATACTTTTTTGGACGGCTCCGTCGCTGGTAACTTTCCCAAGCCCCCTATGGCTAAAGGTAGCCTCAACCCCTTCTTCCTCCGACCGAAGAACCTTACCTTGCAATGCTTTTATAACAGCCTTAACATCGCCACGTTCTTTTGCCGTTACGCTCGGATATGCGTTTGCAATATACTCCCAATCCCCAAACCACGCCTTAAACGCGGGAGTGCGGACAAGGAGCCACTGCTCCTCTGTGAGATTGGTATCCTTGCCGTTGGGCGCCTTCATCCACATGGCCGTGCCTTCGTACTGCTTGCGCACGGCTTCTTTTTGTGTCCGAATTTCTTCCTGCCGAAGCTGTGCCGCTTCCTTCTCCTGCGCCGTTTCTCCCGCATTAGCCAAAAGCTCCGGCAACGCGTCCATGGCGGTATAGTCTTTATCCCCTGCCTCTCGATGGAGAGCGACGAGGCGATCTGTCATCCGTGCCGCTAAGAGCGCCGATACCCGGGCGCTCTTTTGTACGTCCTTATTTCCTTTTCCCATTTCCGAAAGGAGATGATGGTACACGCCTCTCGCTTCTGGGGAAAGCGTCGCCGTCGCCAATACGTCGCCGGGACGAATATCGGAGAGCTTTTCGCCGACTTTGTTCAGCGCAGCCATTTCCGCGTCCAGCGCCGAAAGCTGCTTTTCTATGTCGGCAAAGTATTCCTGCGCTTCCTCTGTCCCGTCGTTCACCTCATAATCGGCGTAGGGCGTACTTCTCCCCAGCGCGATATCCCGGGCGATGATATCCAGCTCTTGCTCCGACGGGGCACGCCCGTGGTCGGCGTACCATTTCCGATACCACGGCGCGTTATTAGACGCCCGCGCCGTTCCGTTTTCCGTCTGAACGATATCTACGCCCTGCTTCATCCCGCTTCTTAGCCCAGCCTTAATCGGGCCTAAAATCTCGTCAAGCTGCGCCTGAATATTCTTCTTGCGGCTCCGTATCTCCGCCATGGGATGATTCGGGTCGGCGAGAAGAACATCCTCCGCCAGTTTCTTTTCCTCTCCTGTGGGGAAATTTCCCTCGACAAAGGTCGCGACCGCTTTCTCCTGCTCGTCTTTCGTCGCAGACTTAAAGGCCTCTCGCGCTTCGTTAATGATAGCCACTTCCGCCTGCACCTGCGCCGGCGTGAGCGTCTGCCGGTCTTTCGTCATATTGAGAAAGAGATTGCGCCGCTTCGCCTCGTCAAGGGGTGCGCTTATCTGCTGCAAGACCGACGTCTTGACTTCCAACATCCCCGTCCCTTGCTGGCAGGCGGTCAGTTCCTCATCGCTTACGCCCGCCTCTTTCGCAATCGTCTCTACAATCTCCGCCCCGTTCTCCGTCTTGGCCAGCGCGTTCACGTCGACGACTGTATTTTCCATGCCGAAGGCGCGGTTCTGCGAATCCAGCGCGATCTGCACGGACTTCGGATCTTTCTTCTGCAAGTCCGCGATATTCCCCAGATTGTCCGCGACGCCTTCGACGACGTTCATACGATATTGATTCTCGTGGATATCCCGATAAATCTTGCTCGTCATGAGGTCGGTGATATGCTGCCGCGCGTTCAGAATCGGCCGCGCGTGCGCGACCGGGTGACCCGCAAGGCCGATAACGCCAAAGCCCATGATGGCAGACAGCGCTTCCATGGCCGCCCCCGTAGAATCCTGCAAAATCTTCTCCACGGACGAAATATCCGCGTTCTCGCCCTTCGTCAGAACCTGCGCGGCGTTCTCCAAAATCATATCGCTCGCCTGCTGGAGAAATTCCTCCTGCGCTTCCGCCTTCACCATGAGAGCGCCCGACTCAACCGCCGCCCGAAGCCGTG
>CAJPUA010000225.1 GCA_905373705.1 uncultured Schwartzia sp.
CCGCCCTGTCACGGCGGAGATCGTGGGTTCAAGTCCCATCCGGGTCGCCATTTTGCCTCGGTAGCTCAGTTGGTAGAGCAAAGGACTGAAAATCCTTGTGTCAGCGGTTCGATTCCACTCTGAGGCACCATTTGCATGGGATACACCACAAGCCGTGGTGATGTGACGACGAGCCTTGAAGGCTCGTTTTTTCTTGTGTAATCGGCTATCGGTGTGTGCCGAGCAGCGCATGGATATTTTCGACCGTATAGCGGCTACTGCCGCTTCGGGGAACATGGGTCGCAACATCGTGCATAAAACGCTTTATCATGATACAATTGCCACGGGGATAGATGACACAATTTTATGATGAGGAGGGGCGGTTCCAAAAATCGTTGTCTGCTTAATGGCAAAGGATAGCCCACATGGAGGAGGTCGGCAGCAATGGAAATTCGCGAAAATAATCGTCCGGCACATACTCGGCATGCGTCTGAAACGAGTCGGACAACGGATGGGATGTGCGCGGGCGAAAAAGAAGCTGTAAAACGGATTGCCCCCGAGGATAAGCGGCAGAAATTAGCTGAATCTATCACTAAAGCATATGCCCCTGACAGGGAGGAGGATATGCTGGCGTTGTATTCCGTGGAACGTTTATTTTACCGAGAGGCCACTAAGGAGGAAATGGAGCTTGAGGAGCAGTTTTTCAAACTTAGCGATAGGCGTCGGCGGAGAGACATTCTCTTTCAGCTTGTCCGGCCAACGACCGATACTTATGTGGAGGCGTATCTTAGCGGCGAACCATACCCGATCAATGCGATCATTGACAAACTCATGGATACAAAAGATTGGCAGACGCGCAAGAAGATAATCGCCGAAGCTGGGATAACAGTAAGCGATAAAATTCTACAGTCCATTCCGTATATGCCGCTTAATGATGATGAGAAACGGTGCGTACGGTTGTTTGGCTCGGTTGATCATTGTCGGTCGCCTCACAGAAAAGACGATTATTCCCAGAAATGGAGCGACATGACGGAGAAGGAAAAGACCGTTATCAAAATCATGGATGCAGATCACCGCCTGACTTTCGAGGTCGCGGTTCGTATCGTCGATGCGTATGAGAAAAAGCTCATGGAGAAGGAGCAAGAAAAGCAGCCGCCGAAAAGCAGGCAATCCGCTCCCATATTGCACCCGCTTGTAGCTTGGGAGATAACGCACCGTTATGAGCGGCTGGTGGAGGAGAATTTGCCATGAACAGCCGTTGAAGATGTATCGGTTATCGCTCTGAGGGTATGCAGGAAGATCGCGTGGTCGTCAAGCGAGCCTCTTTCTTTTTCTGTCATAAAAAGCGGCGGGCACAAAGGCACCAGGGTGTTCAAACGTACGCGGTTTATGGTATGCTTTTATATCCGAATACAGTTTATGTGGAAAGGACGGTCATTATGGGCGGTTTATCGGAGATCTTTTTGGACTTTATTGACCGTTGGGGGTATTTTGCCGTGGCCCTTTTGATGGGGATGGAAAACGCCTGCATCCCCATCCCCAGCGAGCTGATCCTGGGCTTTGCAGGGTACCTGGTGTTCGCGGGACGCATGACTTTCTGGGGCGCCTTTTGGTACGGAATGCTCGGCGGTATTTTGGGCTCGCTGTTTGCCTATGAGGTGGGGCGCCGCGGCGGAAGGGAGTTTGTCAATCGCTACGGCCATTATTTCTTTATCAAGCGCGCGCACGTTGATATGGCGCAGAACTGGTTTGACCGCTACGGGCTGAAGGCGGTGCTTTTCAGCCGTATGCTGCCGGTGGTTCGGACGTTTATTTCGCTTCCTGCCGGATTTGCCCATGTTGACCTCAAAAAATTTATCGTCTACACGATTTTAGGTTCTCTGCCGTGGACGGCGCTCATCCTTGGCGCAGGGATGGCGTTGGGGGAGAGTTGGGAGTATCTTTTGGAGATCGGGCACGAAGCGAGCCTTCTGTTCGTTATCGCGTGCGTCGTGGGAGGCGTCGTTTGGTACTGGCGGCGCAGGCATAAGAAACGGAATTTGAAATAAGAAGTCTGGCTTGAGAGCGCAAATGGATTCGGAAAGGGCTGTGTTTGCATCTGGGGATGCGAATAACGGCCCTTTTTTTGTCAAACATTTGGCTTCGCGGGAAAAGCGATATGAGCGGAACGAACGAGCTGTTTCGCAGCGCATATAAATACCTTAACGAGCGTTGTCATAAGAACCGGACGCATAGTGAATATATCCTCAGGCGCTCAATAAAGGCAAGCGAAGCATCATCTGCGTATGGTATAATGAAATAAAATAAAGAAGAACGGAGGGGTTGTGATGGCGGTCTTGGGGGCGTTCGCGGTGCCGCACCCGCCGATTATTCTGCCGGAGATCGGGCGCGGCGAGGAGCGGCGGATACAGGCGACGATTGACGCTTATCAGGAGGCGATGCGGCGGGCGGCGGCGCTTCAGCCTGATACGGTGGTGGTGACCAGTCCGCACGCGACGATGTACGCGGATTATTTCCATGTGTCGCCGGGGGAGCGGGCGTCCGGTGATTTCAGCGATTTTCGTTGTCCCGAAGTACGCGTCGAGGCGGCGTATGACGCGGCGTTTACCCGAGCGCTGGCGGAAGAATGCCGGGCGTCTGGCGTCCCCGGCGGTACGGCGGCAGAGCGCGATCCAAAGCTCGATCACGGGACGATGATTCCGCTGCGTTTTTTCGGGGCGTTTGCACGGGCGTTTAAGGTGGTGCGGATTGGCCTTTCGGGGATGTCGCCGCTTACGCATTATCGCTTCGGCGAATGTATCGCGCGAACGGCGGAGCGCCTCGGGCGGCGTATCGTTCATATCGCGTCCGGCGACCTCTCGCATAAACTCCTTCCCGAGGGGCCGTATGGATTCGCGGCGGAAGGGCCGGTATTCGATAAAGAATGTATGGCAGCGCTCTCGAGCGGCGATTTTCTGCGTTTGTTATCTATTGATTCGACGCTGGCAGAAGGGGCGGCAGAGTGCGGCCTGCGCTCGTTCTGGATCATGGCGGGGGTGCTGGACGGGCTCCGCGTGACGGCGGAAGCGCTTTCCTATGAAGGCCCCTTTGGCGTCGGTTACGGCGTCGCAGCG
>CAJPUA010000226.1 GCA_905373705.1 uncultured Schwartzia sp.
TTTCGTTTATCGCGGCGACGCGCGCGGGCGAGGCAAAAACCTGCTCGCCCGCCACCCCAGAGCGCGCCAGCCAGAACGTATCCGTAAGCGGCGATGGAGCGGGCGCTTGCGTCTCCTCGGCGGAGGCCAAGGGCGATTGGCTCGCCCGCACCAACGCGGCCGGTTCCGGCAAAGACAGCGCGGCTGCCGCTAAAAACAGGCAAAGCGCGATTTTTATTCGATGCGTCATGGTTTTATCTCCTTTTCGGGATTCGTCTGCCGCGAAATCAAACGCGGCGGACTGGGAATAGACGGGAAAGCGGGATGACGTTTGGGGACGCGCGCGTTCCGGAGGGCGCGCAGATATGTCTTATGCTCCGGCGTTATGCGAAAACTTTCCAGCGATTTTTGGATGGCGCGGCGGTGCGTCCACGGATCGAGCCGATCTTCTTCGAGCAACCGGAGCGCGGCATCGTACTGCTTTGCAAGCGCCGTCGCGATATACCAGGCGACCATCATTTTTACATAATAGTTGGGATTTTTCACAGCGACCGCCCAATCCAGATACTCGGGACAAAAATCATCGTCGAGATAATGGCGCATCAGCATGGAAAGACCGAAGCGAACCGTATACGGGTGCGCCGCATCCAGCCAACGGGGGATTTCCTTGATGAGCTCCTGGTGACGGCGGGCGAAAACCTTCGGTGTGAACGTGTCACAGACGGCCCAGTTATCGACGAAGGGGAGCGTCCTGTCCGTGGCGGCGAGACATTCCTTATAATCCGTGATAGCGCCGACCAGCCAGACGTGGAGCAGATTCTCCTCGTAAAAGCGATGGGGAAGGAGCCTGAGAAAATCCGCGGCCTCCGGCGTATGCATAAAGTGCCGGGCGTATTCCCGGAGCTTCGGCGTTCGCACGCCGAGAATTGTTCCCGGCGGCAGTGTGGGAATGAGCCGCGCCTGAAACGCCTGATAAGCCGGATCGGTGATGGCGCGAAGCTCTTTTTCCAGCCGCTGCGGCAGATCGGTTTTCGCCATGACAGATACTCCTTCCTGCGTCGTTCATTGTCAGTATAGCAGAGTATCCGGCGCTGTTCAATCATTTGCCGTCCTCGCGCTTCTGTTGTAAAATAGAAAATCAGAAACGCGTTTCGCTGGAAAGCGGCAGAAAGGGGAAAATATGTGAAGAAATTCTGGCTTTTGTACTGGCTGACGGCGCTTTTGCTGTCAACCGGTTCTATTATCATGCGCTGCTGGGAAGACGGTGGGCTGCAGAATCTGAAATGGTGGGCGGGACTTCATTTTGCCGGCTGGATCCTCCTGGCCGTCGTTATCTGGCTCTTGGCGAGCGGGCCGTTGCGCGGCGTGCTGGAACAGATACGGCGAAAACTGGAATGAGCAGACGGGGGAGAAAATTTAGGAGTCTTGATCGGTTGCCCAAATATGGTTCGGTGTGTATAATGGAAATGAAATTCACTCTTTCAGGGGGGAAAACGAATGGCAACGAAACGGGATGATGTGAAAGCGGCCGAGGGAGAAAGCGCCGCCGGGAAAGAAAAGGCGGCGAAAACGTCCGCGCCGCGCGCGAAGGGCGTAGAAACGAACGCGAAAGCCCTGCAATTTCAAGAATTTCTCATGGAAAACGAGATTAATGTATTCAGTACGGAAACGCTCGACGATGAATATCAGACCGTCGTTTTCCGTTCTCGTGTCGAAACGAAGGGGCAGATCCTGCCGATGGCGATCTTTATCGATACCAGCGTCTTTACACTGATCCGGACCCAGATCGTTTCCGGGATAGCCGCGGACAAACGCGAGCGAGTCGCCGAATATATCAACGACCTCAATATCAAATACAAAATTTTCAAGTACTACCTGCGTCCCGATGGGCTGGTCTACCTTGATATCTGCCTGCCCTTCGTCGACGCGACCTTCGACTGCAAGATGATCCAGCTCATGCTCAGCGTTCTCGTTCAGCACCTCGACAGCGTTTACGAAGACTTCATGCGCATCGTCTGGTCGCGCGACGGCGAGGAGCCGAAGGCGAACGGGGCCAAAGCGGCAAAAGGCAAATGAATGGGCATGACGGGATAAGTAACAGCTATTAGAGGTAGATAAGGGGGCCATAGCTTTTGGCCGCCTTCTCTATAAATTACTATAAACAGGAGACGATCGCATGAAAAAACTTTTCCTCGCTGTATCCTTCGCTTTTTGGACGTTGTTTTTGCTGACGCCGTCCTCAGCTTTTGCCGCTTCGGCGGACATCGGCTACGTCCAGCTGAACATGGCCTTCAGCGCCTGCCCCGAGATCCCGGGCATCCAGAAAGAACTTGCCGCCCTGCGCGATCAGCTGCAGCAACAGTTCGATACGCAGAGCGCTGACCTCGACGAAGCGGAACGGACGCAGCTGCAGCAAAAACTCAGTCAGCAGCTCGCCGAACGGGATAACGAACTCATGATCCCGGTGCGCGAGAAAGTCCGCAAGGCTGTCGCCGCCGCGGCGAAAGAGAAAGGCATCCAGACTGTCGTAGAAGCCGGAGCCGTCCTCTTTGGCGGCGTCGACCTTACAGCAGACGTTGTCGCCAAAGTGAAAGAATAAATAAAAGGAAATCCTTCTTAAAATAAAAAACGCGGTATGAGGATGGCGCTCAAAAGCGCCGTCTTCATACCGCGTTTTTTGCTGTGAAGCGGTAATTTTTATTACGTTCGCCCAAACGCGAAAAGCTTCACACAGAGGAAAGTCGCCGGAACGCCTAAGATCGCGGCGAGAAGGTAGCTGAGGAGAGGGGGATAGCCCAGGAGGTTGTAAAAGAGAAGGACGATGAGATTTTGGATGATATAGTTTGGAACATACGAGAGGGCGAAGCGCAGACAGCGGTTAAAGCTCAGCGGCTCGGGGAAAATGAAGGTGCTGTTTAGATAATAGGCGATGAGATTACTGGTGATATAGCCGCAGTTGAAAGCGAGGTTGTGATTGGGAATCAGAAACGCATATAGCCACGCGAGAAAAGCGCCGTTGAACGTATTGACGCCGCCGACGACGAGAAACAACAGAAATTCCCGGGTGAAGAAATGATAACGGATACGATTGAAGACCCGCACAGCGATAACTC
>CAJPUA010000227.1 GCA_905373705.1 uncultured Schwartzia sp.
CTGTATTTTAGTGATGGGTGGGAAATCAAAGGACGCGGCGGAGCGGCTGGCCATCATGGAACGGACGGCGAGTGGTTTCGAGCTGGCGGAGGAAGATTTGCGGCGGCGCGGTCCGGGGCAGTTCTTCGGATCTCTTCAGCACGGGTTGGGTGATTTGAAAATCGCCAACGTATTGCGGGATACAGATATACTCCTGCGGGCGCGTCAGGCGGCGGTGGAGACTTTGGCTGCCGAGGACGATTGCCAGTATGTGCGCGAGGTTTTGCGGCTTCAATATAAGCGTCGTTTTGCTAAGATAAATGAGGCCTGAAGGGAAAGTCGCGCGAGGAAAGGAACAGAAGAATGGAAGAAAAATCGCTGTTTGAGAGTCAATCAGATGCGGCCCCTCTAGCGGAGCGGCTTCGTCCGGAAACGTTAAACGGCTTTGTGGGACAGTGTCAGCTTTTAGGGCCGGGAAAAATTCTGCGCCGCCTCATTGAGAGCGACCGTATCGCTTCGATGATTTTCTGGGGACCGCCCGGCGTAGGAAAGACGACGCTGGCGCGTATTATCGCCAGGCAGACGAAATCTTCGTTCATCGACTTTTCGGCGGTGACGAGCGGTATTAAAGAGATCCGAGGCGTCATGCAAAAAGCAGAGGACAACCGCCGCTACGGCGAGCGCACCATCGTGTTTGTTGACGAAATCCACCGCTTTAATAAAGCCCAGCAGGACGCTTTTTTGCCTTTTGTGGAAAAAGGCAGCATTATCCTTATCGGAGCGACAACGGAGAATCCGTCCTTTGAAATCAACAGTGCTCTTTTGTCGCGGTGCAAGGTGTTCGTTTTGCAGGCGTTGTCCCCGGAAGATCTGACGGCTCTTTTGACACGGGCGCTTCGTGAAGAACGCGGTTTTGGCGGGCAAAAAGTGGCTATTGCGTCGGAGCTTCTGGAAACGATCGCGAACTTTGCCAACGGTGACGCCCGTATGGCGCTTTCAACTCTGGAAATGGCAATCTTGAACGGCGACGAGAAGGACGGTACAGTGACGGTGACGAAGGAAACGCTGGAACAATGCGTTTCCCGACGGTCACTCCTTTACGATAAAAAGGGCGAGGAACATTACAACCTCATTTCCGCTTTACATAAGTCCATGCGTAATTCCGATCCTGACGCGGCGGTTTATTGGCTGGCTCGGATGCTGGAAGCGGGCGAGGATCCTCTTTACATCGCACGGCGGATTGTTCGTTTTGCGGCCGAGGACGTGGGCTTAGCGGATCCACGGGCATTGGAGATCGCTGTTGCCGCCTACCAGGCATGCCATTTCATCGGTGTTCCCGAATGTAATGTTCATCTTACCGAGGCCGCGATTTACTTGGCGGTAGCTCCTAAATCGAACGCCATGGAGGCGGCGTACCTCGCGGCGAAAAAAGATGCCCTGTCGATGATCGACGAGCCGGTTCCGCTGGTCATTCGCAACGCCCCGACGTCGCTGATGAAAGATCTTGGTTATGGGCAAGGGTACCAATATGCCCACGATACGGCGGACAAGCTGACGAATATGCAGTGCCTGCCTGACTCCCTGCAGGGACGCGTCTATTATCGTCCGACGGAAGAAGGCGTAGAGGGGCGATTCAAGACGCGGCTGGCAGAGATTAAAGCGTGGAAGCGTGAGCACGGTTGGAAGGGCTGACGGTTTAGGGAAAACAAAACCTCTCAGCGTCAATGAGAGGCGATAAAGAAAGGAAAGATTGTATATCGCGGATTCAGCCGGTATAATAGTAGGAGAAGAAACTTTACGGAGAAATGAAGGGGTTTCATTGAAAGTGATCTCGATCGTGGTGCCGGTATATAACGAGGAAGCGAATCTCCGGCATTTTTATGAAGCGGTCTGTACGGTTATGGAGTCGCTTCCCTATGATTTTGAGCTGGTGTTTGTTGACGACGGTTCGCGCGATTCGAGTCGGACGATTTTGCATGCGTTGGAACTTGAGGATGAACGGGTGCAGCCGATTTTTTTGGCGCGTAATTCCGGGCATCAACTGGCGTTGACCTGCGGGTTGGATTACGCCGACGGCGATGCCGTAATCACGATGGATGGCGATATGCAGCATCCGCCGGAACTTATTCCCGTATTAATCAAAGAATGGGAGCAGGGGTGGGAGGTCGTTCAGACGATCCGGGTCACGACCGAAGGAGTGCCATTCTGGAAAAGGGGAACATCTGCGCTTTATTACAAGATGCTCAATCTCATTTCCAACGTGCCAATCCAGCCGGGGGGATCGGATTTTCGCCTGATGGATCGTATCGTCGTGCGCGCCTTTCGCCGCTATCGCGAGCATGCTCGTTTCATTCGAGGCTTGATCGGCTCTATGGGGTACCGCCAGAAGCAGATTGAATTTGTGGCGCCGCCGCGTTTTGCCGGGGTATCGAAGTTTTCGCCGCGAAAAATGCTCCATTTCGCCTTTGACGGAATTTTGGCTTTTTCTACCCTGCCCTTACGTTTTGGGCTTTACGCCGGGTTGGTAAGCGGCATTATCAGCTTTTTCCTGTTTATCCATGTACTGTTTGTCAAGTATGTGGAAAACGACGCGGTGCCGGGCTGGGCGACAATTTTGGGCTGTGTGCTTTTCTTTGGCGGCGTGCAGCTTATCATCCTTGGCATCATGGGCGAATATATCGGGCGGATCTTTGAAGAGACGAAAGGGCGGCCGCTCTATCTCATCGCTCGGGATAAGCCGCGGGTCATGGAGCAGGCGTTGGCACAGGAAATCGCACAAAACGGCGAAAATGGCAGCGGGACGAAAAGCGTCGTTCCAAAGGGGCGGTCCTCACTGCCCGAGGAGGACACATGAGCCGCATGGCATTTTTCCTTCGTTCGGATCGACTGCGGCAGGAATTGTCACGGTACGCAATGATTTTTTTCGGCTGTTTTTTTTGCAGCTGGGGATATGATTTGTTCCTGATTCCTGCGCACTTAATGGCGGGCGGGCTTAGCGGCGTCGCTATCATCGTTTACTATCTGATCGGCTGGCCGATAGGGCTTCAGCTTTTAGTGTATAATCTCCCTATTTTATTTTTGGCGTATCGAGTATTT
>CAJPUA010000228.1 GCA_905373705.1 uncultured Schwartzia sp.
GAGTTGCTCCTGCCGCTCAAATATCAAGGGCGGCGCGATCGTCTGCCGTACTTGGCGACGTTTCTGGCGGCGGCCGCCGGGCGTTGTCCGGTGCTTCTCCCCGCGGCATTGGCCGTGCCGGTACCGCTTTTTCCGGCGCGGGAAAAAGAGCGCGGTTTTAATCAGACAGAACTTATCTTCCGCGACTGGCTGACGGCGGCAGGCTGGACGTGGCGAAGCGCTCTTATGCGAACGCGGGCGACCGTTCCGCAGCACGGACTGTCTGCAGCTGAGCGCGCCGCCAATCTCGCCGGAGCTTTCGCATGCTTGCCCGGCGTGTCCGTGGCGGGCGAGCGCGTGCTTCTCGTCGACGACATTTTCACCACCGGGGCGACCGTGGTCGCCTGCGCTAAAGCCTTGCGCCAAGGCGGCGCGGCGCGCGTGGACGTCTTGGTGGTTGCCAGCGACAGTATTTGAAAACGGCTGGTTAAATAATTGAAGAAAGGCGTAAAAAAGAGGAAGGAAAACATGAAAAACGCATTGTTACATGGCTGGGCGCGTCGCTGCTGCTGGTGCTTTCTACCGGGGGCATGGCGGAAGCGGCGGATAAAACTGCCGTCAACGATGGGGATACGCCGGTATACAATCTTTTCAAGTTTACGGTTCCCGCAGATGACAAAACGGTTTTTTACGAAAGCGGGAAATATAATTTTACGACCTCGCTTGTCAATGAAGCCAGTACATTATCTATGAATCTTGACCGGTCGAAAAATAACGACGCGAAGTATATGTAGTGGAAATTTATAAAAATCAGACGGCGTATTGACGAATAAGGGAAATTTATTCTACGAAGCGGACTAAGGCGCGGTTTTCTTCCTTGCGAAAGACAGCGGGATAAATCTCCGGGGCATGAGGCGGGAGCCGGGCATAGATTTCGGGGCGCGTATATAATTTTGTCCGCGGAATGGATAAAAATTCGGCGGCAGGCACGCCGTCCGTGCGCTCTTGCCGTGCGGGGAAAAATCCATTATAATAAGGGACAATAAAATGAATCAATCGGGAGTGGTAGAAATGGCACCTAAGCTGAAAAACTGCTCGAATTGCGGGCGGATTTTTGTCGATACCGGCCTTGGCATCTGTCGCGATTGTCACGAAAAGGAAGAGGAGCAGATGCAGAAGGTTTCTTCTTATGTGCGTGATAATCCCCATTCGCGGGTCCGGGACATTTGCGAGGCGTTGGGCGTCAAAGAGCGGCTCGTTATGCGCATGATTCGCGAGGGGCGTTTTGTGATGGACGGCATTGCCATCGAATACCCTTGTGAGAGCTGCGGGACGCTGATTACGGTCGGCCGTTTCTGCGAAAAGTGCAGCAAGGATCTGCAGTCGCAGCTCAATCAACAGCAGCAGAAGCAGGCGGCACAGGCGGCGCAGGCGAAAACCGGTCTTAAGGCGATACGTTCGCTGGATATGGGCATGAAGGGAATGCGGTAAGAGAATAAAAAATAAACAAGGCGGAGCCGGGAACGGTTCCGCCTTGTTTGCGTCATGGATAGAGGCGGATATATTTTCTAATTTTATTCGCTGGATAAAAAACGAATGAAATAGGAGAAAATAAAAGAATATAAATTATAAATGAGATTATTGACGGAAAATCAAAAGTTAAGGTTTTTCGGGTTTTTGTCGATTCATAAGCATAAGAGATGAAGAATCTCTGGTTATGTAACAGGAGAAGGACGGTGACAGGAATGATCATCAGCAATCAAGTACATGCCGTGACCGGCGCTTACGCCAGTCAGCAGAGCCGCGCACATGCGCCGCGGAAGACGGAAGATACGGCGGCGAACGCCGGCGAATTCGTTCTTTCGCAGACGGGGCAGAATTTCAGCTCGTTTTTGCGCCAGCTCAAGAATCATTCGGACGAAGTGCGCATGGATCGCGTGGCGGCGCTGGAAAAACAGGTCGCGTCCGGCGAGTACCGCGTCGACGAGGACGCGGTGGCAGCCAGCCTGATGGCGATGCGTTACTGAACGGGATAAAGTATCATGTGGCAGGAACTGGTCAAGGTCTTAGGGAAGCTGGCGGACGCTTACGAGCGTCTGCTGGAACTGGCGCGGCGCAAGCGGGCGGCGCTGGTTGCCGTCGATATGGAAGCGCTGGAGCGGCTCATCGAGGAAGAGAACGGAATCATTGACGAGATACAGCATTTGGAATTTGGCCGCCAGCAGATATTAGGTCAGCTCTCACGGGAACTCCCAGAGTTTAGCGACGGGGCGACGATGGAAGATGTCGCCCGCCATAGTCCCGATGACATTCGCCCGTGGCTCAATCAGCTGCACAAGCGTCTGGATGAAGCGGTATCGCGGACGAAAGAAGCCGGGGAAGCGAATGAGTTTTTGATCCACAGCGCCCTGTCGGCGGTGAAATATCACCTGAACCGGCTGGGCAATTCTGTCGTGGAGCCGGCTTACGGCGGCAAGGGCGAGGAAGTCGTTTCCCGACAGAAGAATTTCGACTTTCGGGCGTAAGGGGTATGTTCATGGAGGATTTGCTCCAACTTTTGAAAGAAAAACTCGTCCTCGCCGCTAAGCTGGCGGAAGCGGCGGAGAAACAGCGCCGCGCTTTGAAGGAAAACCTGAACGGTCGGGACGTGACCGCCGCCACCCGGGAGGTGGAGGGGCTTTTAGCCCGGCTGGACGCCTGCGAGCGGGATACGGCGACGTTTCTCACTCGAATCGAGGCGCCGACCTTGGCCGAGGCGGTCAATCGCGAAGCTTATTCGCCGCGAAAAATGCAGGCGAAGCAGTATCTGGATCGTCTTAACGAGTTGGCGGCCAACCTCCGGGAAACGAACGGCATAAGCCGGACGCTTTTGGAGAAAGACCGGGCGTGGCTGGACTTCGGTCTTAATGTGATGACCGAAGCGCAGGCGGGGCCGGGCTACGACACGCCCGAGGAGCCCGATAGAGCGGTTCAGGGGCGTAAACTTTTCGATCAGTCGGTATAAAAGAAACACTGCCTCAGGGAGGAAAAGCAGCGGTTTCAGGATAGAGAAAGGGTGACAATCCATGGCAGTGCGTTCCACTTT
>CAJPUA010000229.1 GCA_905373705.1 uncultured Schwartzia sp.
GATAAAACCTCGTGAAAGAGTGCCTGCACCGCCTCATACGAAGATCCTATCGCAAACATCGCCGACGCTGTTTCCCGCGCCACTTCCTTTCGGCCTTCTTTACGCTCCGTTGCCAGTGCTTCACACATAAATTCCGTCTTCTTTCCTTTCGGGTTCTTTATTTGCTCCATGCGAGCCGCAAACTGGGGAACCAGCATTTCCTCTGGTGACGAGCAGCGCAAATCATGCAAAATCTTGCTTATTGTCGTTTCATTCTCCCTAGCGTTTGTGTTCACATAAATCATATTCAGCTTACTTTCCAACGGCGCAGGAACATTCTCGCCTAAAACACACTTGACCGCCGCCTTGGTTTGGTTGGGCTGGAAGAACCCTTCTTCCCGGGTAAAAATAATGCTTGTATACGGGAAATCCTTAAATTTTGTTCCCTTATCCATCCAATATTGGGTTAAAAGTCCGTAATTGAGGAACGCCCGATCCAACGCAGCGTCTTCTTTGTCGCTTTGAAACTCGAGCTTGTATATGCCCGACACATCATCAAACGCAATGACATTCAGCCCTCCATCACGGCCAAAGAGTTTCGGGAGCACCGATTGCGGCAGCATTTCCCGTATCTTTATGTCCGGCTTTTCCAGAAGCTCCTGCAAAAGGAGCTGGGTGCAGGCGACATCTTGAAAAAATACCGACCCGCATAACTCGTCCATCGGTCGCAATGCCTTGCTTTTATCTCTGCGATCCTCCGTGATTTTTGGCGACGACATGCTTTGCTCTTTTTCCATACGCTCTCCCCCTTTTCGAATATTTTACTTAATATCCTCATTATCGTCAATCTTCTCACAAATCTCTCCCTGCGTAATATATACCAATCCGAAATATGAAGCAACCGCTGATTTCAAAAGGAATTCATCAATTTCCTGCAAGAAATATCAGGGGAATGTCCCATAAAACTGCTGGACTTGTTTCTCCCATGTCCTGACTGTTTCCATTTTCAAAAAAAGTTGCATCGCCTTCAAATCCTGCTCTTTATCCCATGCTTCAAGAGCAGCATAATACAACTTACGATCTTCCTGATAAACGATGATGAGGGGATGGTTGTGCTGCAATAAAAAATAGTTCATTCCCCACCGCCCGGTACGGCCATTCCCGTCCGCGAAAGGGTGGATATTCTCGAATTTCACATGAAAATACGCGGCGGCGGTCAGAACATTTTTATTTCCGGGGCCAATCGCGGCTATCTCGTCTAACACTTCCTGCAGCTCTTCTTCCACATCCTCTGGTGCTGCACCCACTTCGCCTTTCCCCGTTACATATTCATGTTTCTTAAATTCTCCGGGCCGTTCTCCCGCTTGATAACGCTGAGCATTATATGTTCCCTTCGTCAATTCACGTTGCAATTTCTTAAGAAGCGCCATATCCAAAGGTTGATTTTCTCCATAAGCTCCCATGATGAAATCACTGGCGTCTTTGGCATTCTTGATTTCAAACAAGGTTCGCAAATCTCCCGTACAGGAAGTTACACTGTCGTGTTCAAAGCTCTCTCTGGTATCGTTACAGGTAATGTTATCATTTTCTATTTTTCCCGAATGATACGCAAAAGAAATGAGCTTTCCGCCTAAAGCCACAGAAAGCGCTGCAGGGCCCTGCATATTCTTCTGCTTCCAAAAGCGCAGCGCCATTTCATAACCATCCACGACGACCTTAGCCTCCTTTAATTCTTTCAGGGTCATATTATATCACTAAATTCAGGCCCGCCGCGGAAAAGCGCAACACAAAAAGGCCCGTCCCGAAGGACGAGCCTTTTTGCTTTCCCTGCTTCGCGGCGCAGCCGCTTCCCTTAGATGAGCTTCGTGTCTTTCACTTCGCGGACGATCGCCGAATCAATCGCGTTCAGAGCCGCCCCGCCCGGGGTCAGCGCGTGACGCGTGATCATCGAATTCATCACCGGCCGAACGTCGGCGTCGGCCAGCCCATCGCGGGGCTCGGCGAGCGCGATCTTCTTCTTTTTGCCGTTATCCAGTGCGAAGGTCATATACAGCGTCTTGGTCATACGTTATTCCCTCCTTTCTCTTATTTTCCTCACGATGGCGCAGCTTATTCCTCAGCCAGCGTCACCGTATTCTGGCGGCGGATAGCTTTGAGCGCTTTCGTTTGCAGCCCGGCGATCCCATTGCCCACGGCATAGAGATCGTCGTTTGTAAGCTGCGGATTGACATCCGCGATCGAGCGCTCGGCATAAGCCGTCTTGCCGCCGGCCGTCTGCCCATTCTCTACCTTGAGCAGGAGCTTCGTGCTTTCCTCTTTCGTAACGACTGCCATTTAGAATCACCTCCTTTCACTCCGATACATGCCCGGAGAAAGGAGAACAACAACGCCGAAAAAATTTTATAAAAACGACCTGTCGTCTTTTTGCGCCAGCCGCCTGAGAACACTTTTCTGCTGGGCCTGAAGCAGATCGGCGTGAATATGGCAGCCTTCGGCGATGTGCGATTGAATCGTCTTGCGGCTCCACAGGACAGGAACGCGCTGCCCGCCCGCCGTCTCGATTGCGCAGCGCGGCTCGGTCACAAGGCGAACCGCGAGAGCGACATTCACCTGTGCCAGCGTGTTATCCCCCGGAACGCGCGGCTCTCTCGTCTTAACCGGCACGAGAACGAGATCACAGTCAATGGCAACTGGGTTCGCACTTCGCCGGTGCGTGTAATTCGCCGCCCACGCGCGCATGAGGCCGAGGCTCTTACAATGGCGCTCCGCCAGACGGCGCAGCGCCGTTTTTGTCGTGCAATCAATAAGGATCTCCCTCCCGTCGCGCAGGAGAATCCTCGTACTGTCGCCGCGCTCCGTATACTCCGGTAAAACAGCCGCAATTTCGCTGTCCTCCGGCAATTCCTCCCGCATAATTTCCCCTTCCTTCGTTTAAGAACATTTGTTCTATAATAACAGAACAGCCGCTGTTTTTCAAGCGTCAAAAAAAGCCGAGCGATATGCCGCTCGGCTTTTGCCGCCCGGGTTTTTACCCGCTATTCTAAGGGCAAGCGCTAAT
>CAJPUA010000230.1 GCA_905373705.1 uncultured Schwartzia sp.
ATTTTCCGCGCCCTGTTTTGGAAAAATAAAAGGAGCGGGCAATTTCCTCGTAGCATTAACTATGGGAAATTGTCCGTTCCTTCTTTTCGTATATGAGGATAGGGGGTTTTCGCTCAGAAATTTATGCGATAGCCGAGGGTAAAATTGGTAGACAGGGCGACATATCGGGATAAGACGTGGGAGGTGATGTCGGATCGGTTGAAGAGGTTGTCCACGTTCAGGTAGATCTCGTGATCGGTGCGAGGGCGGTAGGAGAGGTTAAGTCCGGTGATAAAAAGCGGCCGCACGCCTGTCTGATAGCTTTCTAACACGCGGTCATAGAGGTAGCTCCCGCTGAGCGCGCAGCTCCATTTATCTTTTTGATACTGCACGCCGCCGGTCAGTTGGACGCGTCCGTAGCTTCTCTGCCAGCCTTTTTTAGGATAGCGGGCATCATAAAACTGCGGATTGCTGTAGGATATGCCCCAATTTGCACTCCAGCCGTTTTTACCGGCGATATCGCAGGTAAGCTCCACCCCTAAGTTGCGGGTGTCTTCGTTCATGGCAATATTTTGACCGTCTGCAGGCGGATGAAATCCTTCACGTCGCTTTTGAACAGCGCCAATTTCCATTGGTGGCCGCCGGAAATATGCTTGACCCCTGTCTCGTAATGCCAGCCGATTTCCGGACGTATGCCGGGATTGGCAATGGTGGATCCCTTGCCGTACATGTCGCCCATGGTGGGCAGGGTGAAGGATTTGCTCACGCTTGCATACAGGCTGGTGGTGCCATTCATTTTATAGAGATACTGGATCTGGGGCGTGAACTCGCTGTACTCCGTCCCGTCCGGCGTGCCGCTGGTCCAAGTTTCTCGGGCGCTCAGGATCGTCGAATGATGGTCGTCAAAGGGATGGGTCCAAGAAGCGAAAAACGATGACACGTTGCGGGCGTAATCGACATGTGTCGGCGGGTAATATCTCTCAAATTGGCCGTTTCCCTTCCATTTTGGCTTATTTGTTTCGGAATGGTCATAGGACTCGCGATACACATTCAATCCTAACAGCCACGTATCGCTTCCAGCGCGCAGCTCTTTTTGGACATCAAAGCCGAAAACTTTATCGGTGGATTCATACACATAGGTTCTGTCTAATTTCCCCAGCAACACGGAAGAGGCTAAGGCGGCATAATTATAATAAGTATAGTCGGTAGACCCGTTGGCTTTATGATAAAAGAGGTTCGCCTGCCAGCCGTCCTTCGCGTAATGGAGCCGGAATTTGTATTCGTCGTCGCTGTTCTCACGATAGTCGTAGATGGCGGGCGTGGGCTTGTAGGCATAGTGATAGCTCCGCTTATAGTCATGCCGGGCGTAATCCGCTTGAAATCTTAACGCTTCGTCGAATTTGTAAGTGAGGGAAAAAATTTCCTTATGGCCGCCCTCAAAGTTGAAGTATTTCGAGTTGTATCGATTGCTGGTCACGCTCGGGAGGCTGACGTGCGACCGCGCGCCCATTTTTTCGTACGCGGCGCCAAAGCCGAATTTGCCTTCCTGCAGGGATAAAGAATGTTTCTGCTGGCCAAAATTGCCGAACGCCGCCGTCACCATGTTGGATTTTCGCTCGCGGGTGATAATGTTGATGACGCCGCCGGTCGTATCGCTGCCGTACAGGACGGCGCCGCCGCCGCGGATCACTTCGATCCGCTCGACATCGTTAAGAGAAATATTGTCTAAATCGTAATAGCCGGTGCGGACATTCAGCGGGACGCCGTCTACCATGACCAGGGTGCCGCGGCGCTTGCCGCGGATCAGAAATTCTCCCCCTCCGGAACCGACGGTTTCCGCTTTATAGATGATGCCCGTGGCGTAGCGCAGCGCACCTTCCACGGTGGTGGCGCCCGTGGCCTCTAACTGCTTGTGGCTGTAAACGCTGGTGGTGGCCGGAACGTCTAAATCTTTTTTCTCATAGCGCGCCGCCGTGACGACGATGGGATCGAGATCGTAAAGCAGATCGACCTCGTCGCCAGCAGGCGATCCAGGAGCCGCAGCCGCGGCTGTTACCCATAAGTTTCCGGCGAATATGCCGGCTAAGAGCGTGTGAAGCTTTTTGTCCTTTGCCATTTACGATGACCATCCTCTCCCGGGGGATATATAAACACTATTGATAATATCTATACGGTTAATATATTATATAAGGTGTCCTTTGTCAATATGAATCGTTCAGTATTTTATTTTAGATACTTATAATTGGAAATTTAAATGAAAACTGGAAGGAAATAATTTCAGAGACGCTCGTTCCCTTTCTCTGCTTGAAAGCGTATGATATACTAAACGAGGTCTTGGAATTGAGATCAAATGGGAGGCGGACGATGAAGGAAAAGAATTTCCTCATTATCGCGGCGTCCATCGGCTCTGGGCATATGAGAGCGGCGGAAGCGGTGGCAGAGGCGCTGGAAATCGAATATCCTGGGGCGCGGATAAAGATTGTGGATTTTTCCGCGTGGCAGGTTTCGCCCGCAACGGCGTTTATGAAAGCGAGTTATCTTTTCCTGCTGCGGTTTATTCCTAATCTGTACGATCTGATGTACCGCTTTACGGGAGGCAAGAGGGGCGGGCTTTCGATGCAAAGTTTGATTTCGGCGGTAACAGCGCGGGATGTTCGGGCTCTGGTGCGCCGCTTTCAGCCGGACACGATTATTTGTACACATCCTTTCCCGGCGGGAGCAGCTTCGTGGCGCAGGGCACGTCATTCGGGAGAATTTATTTTCACGACGGTGATTACTGATTATTCGGTACATCAAATGTGGATATATCCGAACGCCGACGGTTATTTTGTCGCCCGTGAAGCGATGAAAACGGAGCTTATTGAAGCGGGACTTGCGCCGGAAGGCGTTTTTGCAACAGGAATTCCGATCATGGAATGCTTTCGCTGCCCAAAAGAGCGGCGCGCGGCGTTGGCGGAAATGGGGCTTTTTGAGGATGTTCCCACAGTGCTTTTGATGGGCGGCGGTCTTGGTTTGGGCGGCGTCGAAGGCGCCTTGACGGAGCTGGAAAAAAC